>JAOPZG010000005.1 GCA_025964215.1 Conexibacter sp. | reverse complement strand
GAGGCCGGCGATCTTGCCGGCGTCCTTGGTCGCCTGGCGCTGGTCGTCGTTGAAGTACGCGGGGACCGTGATGACGGCGCCGTCGACGGACTCGCCGAGGTAGGCCTCGGCGTCGGCCTTGAGCTTGCCGAGGATCATGGCGCTGATCTCGGGCGGGCTGGACTCACGATCGCCCGCCGCGATCCGCGCGTCGCCGTTGGGGCCGGAGACGACCTTGTACGGGACGATCGACTCCTCCTCGCGCACCTCGGCCTCCTTGCGGCCCATGAAGCGCTTGACGGAGAAGACGGTGTTCTGCGGGTTGGTGACGGCCTGCCGCTTGGCGACGGTGCCGACGAGGCGCTCGCCGCTCTGCGCGAAGGCGACGACCGACGGGGTGGTCCGCCCACCCTCGGCGTTCTCGATGACGGTGGGCTCACCGCCCTCGAGGACGGCCATGCACGAGTTCGTCGTGCCGAGGTCGATGCCGATGGTCTTGCCCATGGGGCGTGGCTCCTTTTCTGCCTGCGCGGAATCGCGATCGAAAATCTTAGCGACAGCATAGTAGATCTGGAGTGGGAGCCACGCCCGGGGGCGAGGTCAGGGAGTGCGCGTGATGATCGGGCCGAGGTGGGGCGTGGGACCGCCGGTGGCGCCGTTGACCGCGGACCCGCCAGGCGACACGAACGCCCTGTCGCCGTTGCCCAGCGGGCACGTGCCCGACGTCCCATTGCTCACCTTCAGGTTCCCAGTGCCAGTACCGGTAGCGAGCTTGCCGAAGGTCGACGGCAAGACCGGGTTCGTATACGTGCCGCCGCCCGTGCCGCCGATGTGGCAGATCTTCGCGCCGAACTGCCTGACATCGCAAGTGACGTCCGAGGTGCCCGTCGTCACGGCCGGCGTTCCCGCGGCCCACGAGGTCGCAGTGAGCGTGGCGGAGCAATGCACAGTCGTCGCAACTCCAGCCAGGCTGCAGCTGGTGGAATGCCCAGTGCCAGTTGCCACCGACCACGTCGCACCGACGAACGGCCCGCTCGCCACCGTGCCCGTGATCGTGCCCGACGAGCAGGACACGTTGGCGCCAGTAGAGGTCAGCGTCACCGCGCCGCCGGTGGCCGTGAACGCCGTATCGCCGGAGTTCTTCCACGTCACCGCCCCCGCCGTCGCAGACAGCGCTCCGAACAACGACACCGCCAGCACCACGAAGCGTGCGCACTTCTTCATCTCGATCTCCTCACCCTCGTTTCGCGACCCGGAGCAGACCGGCTCGCCCGGACAGGCGGCGCGCCACAGAGGCGATCCAGGAGGACCGGCTCGCACGCCGAGATCGACCACCCCGGCGTCCCGCGAGTCACCCCCATCAAACGCCCGAGCTGCCCTGACCGCCAGAGCCAGTGCGCTTGGACCTGCCGACGGGCAGTGCGTGGGCCGCCGCGGCCCCGGACCACACGAGAGGCCGCTACGAAGTGCGCGTGATGATCGGGCCCAGGTGCGGCGTGGGGCCGCCGGTGGCGCTGTTGACCACGAGCGTCCGCTCGGTGAAGTGCGCCCGGTCGCCAGTGCCGAGCGGGCACGTGCCCGAGGAGGCGTTGGAGGTCACGAGGCTCCCGCCAGTGGTCAGAGTGAACCGGCCGAACGTCGACGGCGGAGACGGGTTCGCGTAGACCGCGTGGAACGCCCCGGCAAGACGGCAGATCATCGAGCTGAACTCGAACAGGCCACAGGTCTCGTCCAGGCTGCCAGTCGTCGTTGCCGGAGGCCCAGCGGTCCAGAGCTGCGCAGTGAAGGTGAAGCTGCAGTCAAGGCGAGCGCCGACGCCGCCCATCGCGCAGCTGTTGTAGGTCTCAGTGCCCGTGATCGCCGTCCAGGTCGCGCCGACGAACGGCGACGACGCCACCGTCGCGGTCGCCGTCGTGCCCGGACACGTGAACGTCGGCCCAGTCACTGAGAACGTCAGCGCACCTGACGTGGCCGTGAACGCCGTGTCTCCCGAGTTGTGCCACGTCACCGCCCCGGCGGCCGACGACATCACCGCCAGCAGCGACAGCAACGCCGTCACCAGCAGCACGATGCGTCCGGACCTGCTCATGGCGTTCACCCTCCAGGGCCTGGTTGCGCGTCACGTCTCAAGACGTGCGCGTGATGGTCGGGCCGAGATGCGGCGTCGGGCCGCCCGTGGCGCCGGTGATCGTGGACGTCCCGTGCGTCACGGACACCGAGTCGCCGTTGCCCATCGGGCACGTGCCCGACGTTCCGTTGCTGACCTTCAGGCTCCCGGTGCCCGAAGTGGCCTTGCCGAACGTCGACGGCGAGAGCGGGTTCGTGTACGACCCGGAGCCCGTCCCGGTGAGGCGGCAGATCGTCGTGCCGAACTGAGTCATGTCGCAGTTGATGTCCGCGGTGCCAGTCGTCACCGCCGGCATTCCCGAGACCCACGACTGCGCAGTGAGCGTGTAGGAGCAACGCAGGGTCGTGGAGACGCCGGCCAGGGTGCAGTTGCTCGCAGTGCCGGTGCTGGTCAACCCCGCCCAGGTGTTCCCGACGAACGGCGAGCTCGCCACCGTGCCCGTCGCCGTCGCGCCAGCCGGGCAGCTCCCGCTGCTGCCAGTGGAGGACAGCGTTCCGCCGACGACCGTCGCCGTGAACGCCGTGTCTCCGGAGTTCGTCCACGTCACCGCCCCCGCCGCCGCGGACATCACCCCGAACACGGATACCAACGACACCACCAGCACGACAACGCGCGCGTACCTGCTCATGCCGATCTCCTAACGCTCGTGCGGCGTCCCGCGGTTCGGCACCCATGACACTGCTGGCCGAGCGCGCCCGCCAGAGCCCGGGCGCATAGACCTGCCAACTGGCGGCGAGGTGCCACGCGACCCGCTACACCGTTAGGGGACCCCACGTTGACCCCGCTCCAGACCCGCAACTACCGCCTCTACTTCTCCGGCCAGCTGATCTCGGTCCCTGGCACGTGGCTGCAGACGGTCGCGCAGGCGTGGCTCGTCCTCCAGCTCACGCCCTCCGGCAGCGCGCTCGGCATCACGGTGGCGCTGCAGGCGCTGCCGGTCCTCCTCCTCGGCCCCTGGGCCGGTGCGGTGGCCGATGGGGTCGACAAGCGGAAGGTGCTGCTCGGGACGCAGGCGCTGCAGGCGGTCCTGGCGCTCGCGCTGGGGACGTTAGCCATCACGCACGTCGTCCAGCTCTGGATGGTCTGGGTGCTCGCGCTGGGCCTCGGCGTCGCAAGAGCCCTCGACGTCCCCACGCGCCAGGCGTTCGTCTCCGAGCTCGTGGACGACGAGGCGCTGCCGAAGGCGATCAGCATCAACTCGACCGTGGCGGCGGCCGCGCGCATGGTCGGGCCGGCGGCGGGTGGGACGCTGATCGCGCTGCTCGGCGTCGGCGCCTGCTTCCTCATCAACGGCGCCTCGTTCATCGGCCCGCTGCTCGGCCTGCTCGCGATGGACACGAAGGCCCTCTTCCGCCCGGATCGCCCTCCGGCGAGGGCGCCGCGCGCCGTGCGGGCGGGCGTGCAGTACGTCCGGGGCCGCCGCGACCTCCTCGTCCCCCTCGTGATGATGGCGCTCGTCGGGACGCTGGCCTACGAGTTCCAGGTGACGATCCCCCTGCTCGCCCACCAGCAGTTCGGCCTCGGCGCGACGGGCTTCGGGCTGCTTTACGCGGCGATGGGATGCGGTTCGGTGGTGGGCGGGCTCACCATCGCCGGACGCGTCGCCCCACGCGTGAAGACGATCGCAGCGGCGGCACTCGTCTTCGCCGCCGGCCTCGGCGCGGCAGCGGTGAGTCCCGGTCCGGTGGTGGCGGCGATCTTCCTCAGCGTCGCCGGCGCGGCGAGCGTCGTCTTCTCCTCGACCACCAACGCGACCGTCCAGCTGCGCGCCGACCCGGCGATGCGCGGCCGCGTCGTCGCGCTCTACGTCGTGGCCTTCCTCGGCTCGACGCCGATCGGCGGCCCGCTGGTCGGCTTCGTCGGCCAATGGGCAGGACCGCGCGCCGCGCTGGGCGTCGGCGCGGCGGGCTGCCTGCTCGCCGCGGCCCTCGCGCTCGCCTACGGCCTCTCGGCGGGCGAGCGCATCCGCGCCCGGCACGCGACCGCGCCCGCACCCGCGCCGCTCGCCGATTAGCGCCGGATCCGCCCTCCGCCGAACCCCTTGTCAAGCCCACTGGTGGGAGGCCGTGGGCCAATTGGCATCCCGCGGCGCGCGCCGCAGTGCCGAACGGCAGGTTGCCCACTGGCAGCAGCGCTGGCACTGGGTTACCGTCTCCCGCGGCGGGACGTGTGAGGCATCAGATGTCACGCCCGGGCCACTCCATCGTCCGGTGCGCTGAAAGCTTTGCACACGTTTTGGTCTCTCACTGCTCAAAATCGGGCAAACTACTCCCAGGCACTCGAACACAACCGTAGGTTCGAGTCCACGCGGAAGACAGGAGACCCCGATGGACGCGAAGTTCCAGCTGGCCGCCAACTTGCGCCGTCTGCGCAAGGAGCGGTGTTGGTCGCAGGAGATGCTTGCCCATTTCGCCGGGTTGCACCCGACGGAGGTGAGCCGCTTGGAGCGTGGGTTGCGCGAGCCGCGCCTACGTACGGTCATGCAGGTGGCGGCGGCGTTGAAGGTTCCGGTCCAGGAGCTGATCGCCCCTCCAGAAGTCGTGCCGGAGCCTGAGCCGGTCGTGTAGGAAGCACGTCTGACCGCCCTTGCGGCGGCGTCAGCGCGCGCACAGAGCTTGCAGGAAGGCTGCAAGCTCCCTCAATCCCCGAACCGGTGCGTCGATGTACCGGGGAGACATGCCGCAGGGCCGGGGATTCAGCGCGCCGTTCGGGGAACGACGCCGCAAGGGCAGGCAGGCCGGACAGCTGAAAAGCCGCGGCCTCGTCGTCGATCTCGGACCGCAGCAGCGGGCCCGGCAGGCGGCGAGAGCCGCGGAGCAGCTGAGCCGCGTCGTCGTCGAGGGCCTCGACGAGGGCGTGGTCGTCACCGACGCCGACCGACGTGCCGTCTCGTGGAACGCGAGCGCCCTGCGGATCCTGGAGCTCTCGGCCGCCGAGCTGGCCGGCGCCCTCGCCCCCTTCAAGGACGACCTCCACATCGTCGCCGAGCACGACGGCCGCGCGCTGGCGCCCGGCGAGTCGCTCTCGGCCATCGCCCAGCTCGAGGGCCGCCCGGTCGCCGGCACCTCGACGCGCATCGACCGCGAGGGCCAGCCCCAGTGGCTGCGCGTCCACGCGCGCCCGCTGAACGCCGGCGGCGGCGCGGACTCCGGCATCGTCCTCACCTTCGCTGACGTCACGGCGACCATCACCACCCAGCGCACCCTGCGCGAGGAGCGCGACCGCGCCCAGCGCTACCTCGAGGTCGCGAGCACGCTCGTCGTCGTCCTCGACGAGCGCGGCCACGTCGAGCTCATCAACCGCCAGGGCTGCGAGCTGCTCGGCTTCGAGGAGGACCACCTCCGCGGCCGCGACTGGTTCGACACGGTCGTCCCGGCGCCCGACCGCCTCGACGCCCGCCGCGCCTTCGCGCGCCTCGTCTCCGGCGTCGAGCCGCCGCGCGACAGCCTCGAGACCTTCGTCCGCACCAAGGACGGCGACGACCGCAAGATCGCCTGGCGCAACTCGGCGCTGCACAACGAGGACGGCGAGATCATCGCGGTCCTGCGCTCCGGCGAGGACGTCACCGAGCGCCGCCGCGCGGAGGCCCAGGTCGCCTACCTCGCCTACCACGACGCGCTCACCGGCCTCCCCAACCGGACGCAGCTCGAGGAGCAGCTGCGCGTCGACCTCGTCCGCGCCCGGCGCTCCGGCGAGGCCGTCGCGCTCCTCTACTTCGACCTGGACAACTTCAAGCTCGTCAACGACTCGCTCGGCCACGCCGCCGGCGACGAGGTGCTGGTGGAGACCGCGCGCCGGGTCTCGGACCTCGTGCGCGG
>JAOPZG010000037.1 GCA_025964215.1 Conexibacter sp. | reverse complement strand
GAACTTCGACCTCGCCGACCGCGCCGGGCTGCTCGACGAGGTCTACGCGACCGTCGAGCCCTGACACCCGCCCGCAACTCCACGCCGCGGGCGGCGTTGGGTCCCCTGATGCTCCGTCTCCTCCTGGCCCTGCTCGTCGCGGGCGCGCTCCTGCTCGCCCCGGCCGTCGCGCCCGACGCCGGCGCCGCCGTCCCCAAGGGCTTCTTCGGGGTGATGGTCAACGGCCCGCTCGACGACCCCGCGGTCGACCTCGACGCGCAGGCCGCAACGATGAAGGCCGACGGCGTCCAGTCCTGGCGCGTCGAGATGGCGTGGGACCAGATCGAGCCGGCGCAGGGCCAGTTCGCCTGGACGGCGACCGACCGCAAGGTGCTGGCCGCGGCGCGGCAGGGGATCGACGTCCTCGGCCTCGCGCTGCGCGCGCCCGGCTGGGCCAACGGCAACAGCGGCAACCCGTTCACGCCGCCGACCAAGCCGTCGGACTTCGGCGGCTACCTGCGGGCGCTGATCGCGCGCTACGGGCCGAGCGGGACGCTGTGGGCCGAGCATCCGGAGGTCCCCAAGCGCGCGGTGCGCACGTGGGAGATCTGGAACGAGCCGAACCTCGTCAACTACTTCACCAAGCAGCCGTTCGCCAAGCCGTACGCGGCGCTGCTGCGCGCCGCCTACCCGGCGGTCCACGCCGCCGACCCGGGCGCGACCGTCCTGATGGCCTCGATGGCCAACTACTCGTGGCGGGACCTCGCGAAGCTGCTGTCGGTCCCGGGGCCTCGGTTGCGGTTCGACGCCGCGGGCGCGCACCCGTTCTCCGGGCGGCCGTCGAACGCGGTCAAGATCGTCCGGCTCAACCGCGAGGCGCTCGACCACCGCGGCTACGCGAAGGTCCCGCTCTGGCTCACCGAGCTGACGTGGTCCTCGGCCAAGGGCAAGAAGAAGCCGCTCACGCAGAACTGGGAGACCACCGAGGGCGGTCAGGCCCAACGGCTGACCGAGGTCTACAAGCTGCTGCTCGCGCAGCGCAAGTCGCTCCGGTTGGCGCGCGTCTTCTGGTACTCGTGGGCGACGGTCGACAACGGCTCGCCGAACTCGTTCGACTACTCCGGGCTGAACCAGGCCCTGCCCGACGGGACGTTCCGCGCGAAGCCGTCGCTGGCCGCGTTCCGGGCGGTCACGAAGCGCGCCGAGGGCGGCTGAGCAGCGCTTTTCCAGGGCGAGGTCCGAGCGCGAAGAGAACGTCTGTTCGCCTGGCTACACTCGTCCCACAGTGCCGCCGAAGAACGCCATCGTCGTCTCCGGCGCCCGTGAGCACAACCTCAAGGGCGTCGATGTCACCCTGCCTCGCGATGCCCTGACGGTCATCACGGGCCTGTCCGGCTCGGGCAAGTCGTCGCTCGCCTTCGACACGATCTACGCCGAGGGCCAGCGGCGCTACGTCGAGTCGCTCTCGGCCTACGCGCGGCAGTTCCTCGGGCAGATGGACAAGCCCGACGTGGACTCGATCGAGGGCCTGTCGCCCGCGATCTCGATCGACCAGAAGACGACCTCGCGCAACCCGCGCTCGACGGTCGGCACGGTCACCGAGATCTACGACTACCTGCGCCTGCTGTGGGCCCGCATCGGCCACCCGCACTGCCACATCTGCGGCAAGCCCGTCCAGGGGCAGTCGGCCGAGCAGATCATCGACCAGGTGCTCGAGCTGCCGGACGGCGAGCGCTTCATGGTCCTCGCGCCGGTCGTGCGCGGGCGCAAGGGCGAGTACGGCAAGGCGCTCAAGAACCTGCTCTCGGAGGGCTTCCAGCGGGCGAAGATCGACGGCGAGCTACGCGGGCTCGACGAGGAGATCGTCCTCGACAAGAAGTTCAAGCACGACATCTCGGTCGTGGTCGACCGGCTGGTCATGCGCGAGGGCGTGCGCAAGCGGCTGGCGGACTCGATCGAGACCGCGGTCGCGCTGGCCGACGGCATGATCGAGATCGAGACGGTCCCGAAGGAGGGCACCGGCACGGTCACGCTGTACAGCGAGAAGTTCGCGTGCATCGACCACGGCCCGGTCATCCCCGAGCTCGAGCCGCGGATCTTCTCCTTCAACTCGCCCCACGGCGCATGCGAGCGCTGCACCGGCCTGGGGTCGCAGATGGAGATCGACCCGATGATGGTCGTGCCGGACCCGTCGATGTCCCTGGGCGAGGGCGCGATCGCGCCGTGGGCCAACAGCGCGTCCAACTACTACGAGCAGATCACCGAGGCGATCGCCGACAAGTACGGCGTCGACATGGAGACGCCGTGGAACGAGCTCGCGGCCGAGCACCAGGACCTGTTCCTGACGGGGACCAACGGCGATCGCGTCGAGGTCTCCTACCGCAACCGCTACGGGCGGCGGCGGTCGTACTCCACGCGCTTCGAGGGCATCATCTCGAACCTCGAGCGGCGCTATCGCGAGACGGACTCGGAGGGCGTCCGCGAGAAGATCGAGGAGTACATGTCGCTCGTGCCGTGCCCGGTGTGCAAGGGCGCGCGGCTGCGACCCGAGTCGCGGGCGGTG
>JAOPZG010000035.1 GCA_025964215.1 Conexibacter sp. | reverse complement strand
CCAGCGGCCGCGCCGCGCGCCCACGTCGACCGCGACGCCGAAGCAGTCGCTCACCCGTTCGCTCGTGAGCACCTCGGCCACCGGGCCGGCGGCGAGCACGCGGCCGCCGCGGAGCAGCAGCGCGTGCGTCACCGAGGGCGCGATCTCCTCGAGGTGGTGGGTGACCGTGACCGTCGGCAGCGCCGGGCGGTCGCGGGCGAGCGAGACGAGCGCGGCGACGAGGCCCTCGCGCCCGGGCAGGTCGAGCCCGGCGGCCGGCTCGTCGAGGAGCAGCAGCTCCGGGTCGGCCATCAGCGCGCGGGCGAGCAGGAGGCGCTGGCGCTCGCCCTGCGAGCAGTCCTCGAAGCGGCGGCCGATCAGCGCGCTCGCGCTGACCAGCGCCATCAGCGCGCGGGCGCGCTCCTCGTGCTCGTCCGTCAGCCGCCGGACCTGGAGGATGATGGTGTTGAACGCTCCGGTCATCACGGTCTGGAGGCCGTCGTGGTGGCCGCGCAGGGAGCGCGCGAGGCGCGCGTCGACGAAGCCGATCCGCTCGCGCAGCGCCCGGACGTCGACCCCGCCCAGGCGCGCGCCGAGCACCTCGACCGTCCCGGCCGAGGGCTGCGCCATCGCGCCCGCGAGGTGCATCAACGTGGTCTTGCCCGCGCCGTTGGGCCCGAGCACCACCCAGTGCTCGCCGGCGCGCACCTCCCAGTCGACCGCGTCGAGGAGCCGCAGCTCGCGTCCGGCGCTCGCCGACCACCGCGTGACGGTCGCGCCCCGCAGCGCGATGGCGGTCAGCTTCTGACCTGCTGCGGGCACGGCGCGCTCTTGCTCGGCCTCGGCGCGCCCGGGGGCTGGAGGCACACGCCGACCGAGTAGAACAGGAACTTGCTGCCGGTCACGCCCTTGGTGAAGGACTTGGTGGTGTCGAACTGGAGCTGCCACTTGCCGAGCTTCGGCGCGTCGAAGGGGAAGAGCCGGCGCTTGGCGGTCCGGGCGATCCGCCCGCACTGGCCGGTCGCCTTGCCGAGCCGCAGCGTCTCCTTCAGCGTCCCGCCCGGCGCGATGTAGTGCACGTAGACGTCCGGGTTGTGGGTGGCCAACCCGAAGCCGGCGACCGAGAAGCGGACGCGCAGCTTCTTCGGGTCGCCCGAGGACGGCGTGAAGTTCGCCTTCAGCCGCGTGACCGTGAACATCGAGCTGGCGGCCAGCGCGTCGGAGGCGACCTGGACGGTGAAGGTCCGCTCCAGCTCGTCGTCGCCGAGGGCTGGCGGGGCGAACGTGCCCTGCATCGCGCCACCCGCGTCCATCGTCCCGAGACCGCCCTCCAGCCCCGTCCCGTCGAGCAGCACGCTGTACGGGCGGCCGGGCGTGTAGCCGTTGCCGGAGACCGTGACGTTGGTCTTGTCGGTCTGGAGGTAGCAGGTGCGATCGGTCTGCACGACGGCGCCGCGGGCGGCGGCGGGGACGAGCAGGATCGCGAGGGGGAGGACGGCGAGGGCGCGGCGCATGGGACGGCACAGAAGGCTAGATGGTCAAGGGGTCGTGACCCGCGGAACCCGCGGATCGGGTAGAAGGAGCGCATGCCGACGTACATCATGCTTTCGACCCTGACGCCCGAGGGCGTCCAGACGGTCAAGAACAACCCGCAGCGGATCCGCGAGGTGAACTCGGAGGTCGAGCAGCTCGGAGCGACCGTCAAGGCTCAGTGGTCGGTCCTCGGACGCTTCGACTTCGTCAGCATCGTCGAGGCCCCCGACGAGTCCACCATGGCCCGCGTCTCCCTCGAGCTCGGCTCGCGCGGGACCGGCCGCTTCGAGACGCTGAGCGCGATCCCGATCGACGACTTCATCGCCAGCCTGTAAGTGAAGGTCCTCGTCGTCGGGGCCGGCGGTCGCGAGCACGCGATCGTCAACGCGCTCGCGCGCTCACCGCAGCGACCCGAGCTGGTCGCCGCGCCCGGCAACCCCGGGATCGCGGCGGTCGCCCGCTGCGTGCCGGTCGGCGTCGAGGACCTCGACGGGCTCCTCGCGCTCGCGCGCGACGAGGAGGTCGGCCTCGTGGTCATCGGCCCGGAGGCGCCGCTCGTCGCGGGCCTCGCCGACCGCCTCGCCGAGGCGGGCATCGCGCACTTCGGCCCGACCGCCGCCGCCGCCCGGCTCGAGGGCTCCAAGGCGTTCGCCAAGGAGGTCATGGCGAGCGCCGGCGTCCCGACGGCGCAGTGGGAGGAGGTCGCGAGCGTCGCGGGCGGCCTCGCCGCCATCGACGGCCGCTACCCGACCGTCATCAAGTTCGACGGCCTCGCCGCCGGCAAGGGCGTCGTCGTGGCGCCCGACGAGCCGGCCGCGCGCGCCGCGCTCGTCGAGATGCTCGAGGAGCGCCGCTTCGGCGAGGGCGCCGTCGTCGTCGAGGACTTCCTCGACGGCGAGGAGCTCTCGCTGTTCGCGATCTGCGACGGCGAGCGCGCGGTCCCGATGGTCCCGGCCCAGGACTACAAGCGGATCTTCGACGGCGACGAGGGGCCGAACACCGGCGGCATGGGCGCCTACAGCCCGGTCGCCGGCGCGCCCGACTCGGACGCGCTCGTCGCGGCGATCCACCAGCCCGTGGTCGACCTGCTGCGCGAGCGCGGCACGCCGTTCCACGGCGTCCTCTACGCCGGGCTGATGCTCACCGCCGAGGGCCCGCAGGTGATCGAGTTCAACGTGCGCTTCGGGGATCCCGAGACGCAGGTCGTCCTTCCGCGCCTGCGCAGCGACCTGCTCGAGACGCTCGTCGCCGCGACGCGCCCCGGCGGCCTGGAGTCGAACGCGATGGACTTCGGCGCCGACTGGGCGGTCACGGTCGTCCTCGCCAGCGGCGGCTACCCCGCTTCCTCGCACTCCGGCGACGTCATCACCGGCCTGGAGGAGGCGGCCGCGACGGGCGCCGAGATCCTCCACGCGGGCACCGCGCGCCGCGACGACGGGGCGATCGTCACGGCCGGCGGCCGCGTCCTCAACGTGACCGCGCTGGGCCCCGGCCCCGCTGCCGCCCGCGATCGTGCCTATGCTGCCGCGGACCTGATCAAGTTCGACGGACGGCAGCTGCGGCGCGACATCGCCCAGCGGGCCGTGGAGCGCATGACCACATGACCGAGCAGCCCCAGCCCGCAACGACGACCGAGCCCGAGACGCTGACCCAGCTCGAGGAGGCGGCCGTGGAGGCCGACGCCCCCCTCGTCGCGATCATCATGGGCTCGCAGTCCGACATGGACACGATGGCCGGCGCCGCCAAGGTGCTGGAGGACGCGGGCGTGCTCTCCGAGACGCGCGTCATGTCCGCCCACCGCGATCCCGCGCTCGTCTCCGAGTACTGCTCGAACGCCCGCATGCGCGGCCTCAAGGTCATCATCGCCGGCGCCGGCCTCAGCGCCGCGCTGCCCGGCGTCGCCGCCGCGCACACCGACCTGCCGGTCATCGGCGTCCCGCTCTCCAGCCGCCTCTCCGCGGCCGGCGGCCTCGACGCGCTGCTCTCGGTCGTCCAGATGCCGCCGGGCGTCCCGGTCGCCGCGGTCGGCCTCGACAACGCGAAGAACGCGGGGCATCTCGCGCTTCGCATCCTCAACGCGTAGTCGCTGCATAGACTCGACCGCGTGATCGAGCGCTACACCCGTCCCGAGATCGGGGCCGTCTGGACCGACGAGGCCAAGCTGGAGAGCTGGCGCGAGGTCGAGGTCGCCTGCGCGCTGGAGACGGAGGGCCCGACGCCGTCCGACCTGGAGGCGATCGCGCTCGCCACGTTCACCGTCGAGGCGGTGCTGGAGCGCGAGAAGGTCACCGACCACGACGTCGCCGCGTTCGTCGACGTGCTCAGCGCGAGCGCCGGCGAGGCGGGTCGCTGGATCCACTACGGCCTCACGTCCTCCGACGTCCTGGACACCGCGCTCGGGATCCAGCTCCGCAAGGCCGGCGACCTCCTGATCGCCGGCGCGCGCGAGTTCCGCGACGCCCTGGTCGAGCAGGCGCGCGCGCAGGTCGACACGGTCTGCGTCGGCCGCACCCACGGCGTCCACGCCGAGCCGACGACGTTCGGCATCAAGCTCGCCGGCGTCGCCTTCGAGGCCGACCGCAACCTGCAGCGCCTCGAGCGCGCGGTCGACCAGGTCTCAGTGGGTGCGGTCTCCGGCGCCGTCGGCACCTACAGCGCGACGTCGCCCGACTTCGAGCGCCGCGTCCTGGCCCGCGTCGGCCTGGAGGCCGAGCCGGTCTCCACGCAGGTCGTCGCCCGCGACCGCCACGCCGAGCTCCTGCAGGCGATCGCGCTCGCCGGTGCCGGGCTCGAGCGCTTCGCGACCGAGATCCGCCACCTCCAGCGCACCGAGGTGCGCGAGGTCGAGGAGCCGTTCCGCGCCGGGGCCCAGAAGGGCTCGAGCGCGATGCCGCACAAGCGCAACCCGATCGTCTCCGAGCGCATCACCGGCCTGGCGCGCGTGCTGCGCGGCTACGCCCAGGTCGGCGCGGAGGACGTCGCGCTCTGGCACGAGCGCGACATCTCGCACTCCGGCGCCGAGCGCGTCGTCCTGCCCGACGCGACGATCGCCCTGGACTACATGCAGGCGCTCGCCACGCGCCTGGCCCGCGGGATGGTCGTCCACGCCGACCGCATGCGCGAGAACATCGACCTGACCTACGGCGAGCTGTTCTCACAGCGGGTCCTGCTCGCGCTCGTCGCCGGCGGCCTGCAGCGCGACGAGGCCTACCGCATCGCCCAGCGCACCGCGCAGCAGGCGTGGGACACGCGCACGCCCCTGCGGGAGCTGCTCGAGGCCGAGCCCGGACTCGGACTCGACCTCGATGTGATGTTCGACCTGGGGCACTACACGAAGCACGCGCACGAGATCGTCGCGCGCCTCGACACCCTGGTCTAGGCGGCCGCCAGCGCCTCCACGCCCTCGGCCGACGCGGCGCTCGCGTCCGCCTCACGAGCGCGGAGCAGGACCGCCACGGTCAGGGCGCCCAGCGCGAGCAGCCCGGCGCCGACGCCGAAGGCCGTCGTGTAGCCGTGGACCAGCGCGTCGGCGTGAGCGCCGTCCGCGCCCTTGGTCGCCGAGTTCGCCACCGTCGTCAGGATCGCGAGGCCGAGCGCGCCGCCGATCTGCTGCGAGGTGTTGAACAGCCCGGACGCGAGGCCCTGGTCGTGGGCCTCGACGCCGCCGGTCGCGATCAGCGTCAGCGGCACGAACGCGTTGCCGATGCCGAGCGCGAGCAGGACGAGGCCGGGCAGGAAGCCCGTGAGGTACGAGGTCTCCGGCGACAGCGTCGTCATCCAGAGCAGCCCGAGCGTCCCGAGCCCGAGCCCGCCGGCCAGGACCGCCTTGACGCCGAAGCGCACCAGCAGCCGCTGCGAGAGCACCGAGCCCGTGATGATCCCGACGGTCAGCGGGACGAACGCGAGCCCCGTCTCGAGCGCGTTGTCGCCCTTGATCTGCTGGAAGTACAGCGAGCCGAAGTAGAAGAGCGAGTACATCCCGCCCATCAGCAGCAGCGTCGCGGCGTTGGCGATCGCCAGCGTCCGGACCTTGAAGATCGAGAGCCGGACGAGCGGCGCGGCGCGGCGCGTCTGGAGGACCCCGAAGGCCAGCAGCAGCACGACCGCGAGGGCGCCGTAGCCGAGCGTCCGCCCGCTGGTCCAGCCGTACTCCTGGGTCTTGACGATGGTGTAGGTCAACAGCCCGAGGCCACCGGTGACGAGCGAGGCGCCCGCCAGGTCGAAGCCGCCGGCCCGCTCGGAGCGCGACTCGGGGACGACCCGCAGCGCGAGGAAGAGCGTCGCGAGGCCGACCGGCAGGTTGATGAAGAACACCCACTGCCAGGACAGGGCGTCGACGAGGAAGCCACCGAGCAGGAGGCCGACGGCGCCGCCGCCGCCGGAGATCGCCGCGAAGGCGCCGAGCGCCTTGGCGCGGTCCGGACCTTCAGGCACCGTCGTCGTGATGATGCTCAGCGCGGCGGGGGAGACGAGCGCGGCGCCCAGGCCCTGGAGGGCACGGGAGCCGACGAGCCAGCCCGGAGAGGTCGCGACCGCGTCGAGCAGCGAGGCGAACGTGAACAGCGCGATGCCGGCGACGAACAGCCGCCGCCGGCCGAAGATGTCGCCGGCGCGGCCGCCGAGCAGCAGGAACCCGCCGAAGACCAACGTGTAGGCGTTGACGACCCACTGGAGGTCGGTGGCGGAGAAGTGCAGGTCGGTCTGGATGGCCGGCAGCGCGACGTTGGTGATCGTCGCGTCCAACACCACCATGAACTGGGCGAGGCAGACGACGACCACCACGAGCAGCCAGTGGCGAGCGACGGGAGCTTCTTGCTGGGGAGATGAAGACATGGAGGAGAGAGGTGGGTCGGGGAGGGTCGAAAGCAAGCGGACCAAGCGGTCCGGATGACCGTAGCACAAGCGGACCGGCCGGTCCGTCTTTTCGGACCGGGTGGTCCGCTTTGTGACGTGAACTGGTACCCTGGTGGACATGGCGGTCTCGGATGTCACACCCCTGAGGGCCGATGCGCGACGGAACCTCGAGCGCATCCTGGAGGCCGCGCGGGCGGCGTTCGCCGAGCGCGGGCTCGACGTCGGCGTCGAGGAGATCGCCCGGCGCGCGGGCGTCGGCAAGGCCACGTTCTTCCGCCGCTTCCCGAGCAAGGACGCGCTGGTGCTCGCGGTCCTCGAGGGCTTCATCGAGGAGATCGAGGCCGCGGCCGACGACGCCGCGACGGCCGCCGACCCGCTCGACGGGTTGCGCGGGTTCCTGCTGCACCACATGACGCTCCAGGCCAACAACACCGCGTTCTTCGACGCGGTCTCGGCGCGCTTCACGGGCGAGAACCCGCCGGTCGAGCTGACCGACCGGATGCTAGACGCGATCGGCCGCGTGCTCGCCCCGGCGCTCGCCGCGGGCGTCCTGCGCGAGGGCGTGGAGGCCGGCGACCTCTCGACCGTGGCCAAGATGCTCGGCGCCGCGATCCGGCCGATGCCGGGCGTGCTGCTCCCCGAGGCCGCCTGGCCGCGCTACCTCGAGGTCGTCCTCTCCGGCCTGCGCGCCGGGCAGGACCCGCTGCCGGGCATCGCGGCGGACCCGTGCACGATGGTGCGCGAAGTCTCCGCAAACTCGGCCTAGGCGGCCTTTGCGGGATTCCCGCGGCCGTGCTCGCACGCCGTGCGGCGCTGATCGCCACGCGTTCCCTTGCCGATCCGACCCAGGATCGGCTGCGGAATCGCGCGTCGCTCAGCATCCACACGACGCACGATCACGACCACGGTCGATCCCGCAAAGACCGCCTGATTCAGCACGCGCGCCCGCCGCGCCCTTCGATACCTTCAGGGCGTGACTGCCGCCGCCGACCTCGACCTGCCGCTCATCGCCTCCGGCAAGGTCCGTGAGATCTACGACCTCGGGGACCGGCTGCTGCTGGTCGCCTCCGACCGCATCTCCACGTACGACGTGGTGCACCCGAACGGGATCCCGGACAAGGGCAACGTCCTGACCGGCATCTCCGCCTTCTGGTTCAACAAGACGGGGCACATCGTGCCCAACCACTACATCTCGTCGACCGAGGGCGTCCCCGCCGAGGTCCGCGGCCGCGCGATGGCCGTGCAGAAGCTGAAGATGCTGCCGGTCGAGTGCGTCGTCCGCGGCTACATCACCGGCTCGGGCTGGAAGGACTACCAGGCCACGGGCAAGGTCTCGGGCATCGAGCTGCCGGTCGGCCTGCGCGAGTCGCAGAAGCTGCCGACGCCGATCTTCACCCCGTCGACCAAGGCCGACGAGGGCCACGACGAGGCGATCGACATCGAGCAGGCCGGCGAGATCCTCGGCGACCGCGAGCTGGCCGGGCGCCTGCGCGACGTCTCGATCGCGCTCTACTCCTTCGCGGCCGACCTGGCCGCCGAGCGCGGCGTGATCCTGGCCGACACGAAGTTCGAGTTCGGGGTCAACGGGGCCGGCGAGCTGATCCTCGGCGACGAGGCGCTGACGCCGGACTCCTCGCGCTACTGGCCGGCCGAGGGCTACGAGCCCGGCCATGGGCAGCCGAGCTTCGACAAGCAGTTCGTCCGCGACTGGGCGTCGTCGACCGGGTGGGACAAGTCCCCGCCGGCGCCCGAGGTCCCCGAGGACGTCGTCGCCGGCACGCGGGCCAAGTACGTCGAGGCCTACGAGCTGATCACCGGCGAGCCGTTCTCCGCGTGGATCGCGCGCACCGCGGCATGAGGGCGCGCGTGCTGATCCGGCCCAAGGCTGGGATCCTCGACCCGCAGGGCGTCGCCGTCGAGCGCGCGCTGCCGGCGCTCGGCTTCGGCGGCGTGGCGAACGTCCACGTCGGTCGGCTCGTGGAGCTGGACGTCGAGGACGAGGGGCAGCTCGACGACATGTGCCGCAAGCTGCTCGCCAACCCGCTGATCGAGGACTACGAGATCCAGACGGTCAGCGCGTGAGGCTGGGGGTCGTCACCTTCCCGGGCACCTGCGACGACGTCGACGCGCGGCTCGCGGTCGCCAAGGTCGCCGAGCCGGTCGCGCTCTGGCACGGCGACGCGGACCTCCAGGGCGTCGACGGCGTCGTCGTCCCCGGCGGCTTCTCCTACGGCGACTACCTGCGCGCCGGCGCGATCGCGCGCTTCTCGCCGGTCATGGCGTCGGTCATCGCGTTCGCCAACGCCGGCGGCCCGGTGCTCGGCATCTGCAACGGCTTCCAGATCCTCTGCGAGGCGGGGCTGCTGCCGGGCGCGCTGCTGCCCAACAAGGACCTCCGCTTCGTCTGCCGCCAGGTCGACCTCGAGGTCCAGACGACGGCGACGCCGTTCACCTCCACGTGCGAGGTCGGCCAGCACCTGTCGATCCCGGCCAAGCACCAGACCGGCTGCTTCTTCGGCCACGTCGCGCCCGAGCAGGTCGTGCTGCGCTACGCCGAGGGCCACAACTTCAACGGCTCCCAGGACGACATCGCCGGCGTGGTCAACGCGCAAGGCAATGTGATGGGGTTGATGCCGCACCCCGAGCACGCGGTCGACCTCCTGACGGGCGGCTCGGCCGACGGCCTCCGGCTCTTCGAGGGGATGGCCCGTGTCGCCGTCGCCTGAGGCCGAGATCGCCGGGACGGTCGTCGCGCCGGGCGTCGAGTCGGCCGTCGCCCTCGGCCTGACCCGCGACGAGTACGCGCTGGTCGTGCGGGAGATGGGCGGGCGCGAGCCCAACGAGGTCGAGCTGGCGATGTTCTCGCTGCTGTGGAGCGAGCACTGCGCCTACAAGCACTCCAAGAAGCTCCTGCGCACGCTGCCCACCGAGGGGTCGGCGGTCGTCATGGGGCCGGGCGAGAACGCGGGCGCGGTCGACGTCGGCGGCGGCTGGGCCGTCGCCTTCAAGGTCGAGTCGCACAACCACCCGTCCGCGGTCGAGCCCTTCCAGGGCGCGGCGACGGGCGTCGGCGGGATCCTGCGCGACATCTTCGCGCTCGGCGCGCGGCCGATCGCGATCCTCGACTCGCTGCGCTTCGGCGAGCCGGACTCCGAGCGCTCGCGCTACCTGCTCGACCGCGCCGTGGCCGGCATCGGCCACTACGGCAACTCGATCGGCGTGCCGACGGTCGGGGGCGAGGTCGTCTTCGAGGCGCCCTACGAGACCAACTGCCTGGTCAACGCGATGGCGATCGGCCTGGCGCGGACCGACGACATGATCCGCAGCGCGGCCGCCGGCGTGGGCAACACGTTGGTGCTCTTCGGCGCGTCCACGGGGCGCGACGGCATCGGTGGCGCGTCCGTCCTGGCCTCCGCGGAGCTCGACGCCGAGGACGAGACCAAGCGCCCGTCGGTGCAGGTCGGCGACCCGTTCGAGGAGTCCAAGCTCCTGGAGTGCTCGCTGGAGCTGCTGGCCTCCGGGTTGTTGGTGGCCTTGCAGGACCTCGGCGCGGCGGGCTTGACCAGCGCGGCGTCCGAGATGGCGGCCAAGGGCGAGGTCGGCCTCGACCTGGACGTCCTGAAGGTCCCGCTGCGCGAGGCCGACATGGAGCCGTTCGAGATCATGGTCTCCGAGTCGCAGGAGCGGATGCTCTGCGTCTGCGAGCCCGGCAAGGTCGACGCGGTGCTTGCGCTGTGCGCGAAGTGGGAGGTCAACGGGACCGCGATCGGCACCGTGACCGAGGGCAACCGCTTCCGGATCCTGCGCGGTGAGGAGGTCGTCGGCGACATGCCCATCACCGGCCTGGTCGACGACGCGCCGCTGTACGACCTGGCGCCGTCGAAGCCGTCGTCGGGGCTGTACCCGGCGCCGGCGGCCCAGCTCGGCCTCGAGGCCGACGTCCGCGAGGCGCTGCTCGCACTGCTCTCCTCGCCGAACCTCGCCTCGCGGCGTCCGCTGTTCGAGCAGTACGACTCCGTCGTGCAGTCGCGCACAGTGCGCCGGCCCGAGCAGGCCGACGCCGCCGTGCTGTTCCTGTACGACATGGGCGAGGACGCGCCGGCGATCGCGACGTCGATCGACGGCAACGGCCGCAAGGTCGCCGCGGACCCGTACTGGGGCACGGTCGGCAACGTCCTGGAGTGCGCGGCGAACCTCGCCTGCGTCGGCGCCCAGCCGCTCGGCACGACCAACAACCTCAACTTCGGCAACCCCGAGAAGCCGCACATCGCGTGGCAGCTCACCGAGGCCGTCCGCGGCCTCGGCGACGCGTGCCGCGCGCTCGAGGCGCCGATCGTCGGCGGCAACGTCTCGCTCTACAACGAGGGCGCCGACGGGCCGATCTACCCGACGCCCGTCGTCGGCATGGTCGGCATCCTGCCCGACGCCACCCGCGCCGGCGGCCTCGCGTTCACGACGCCCGGCGACGCGATCGCGCTCGTCGGCTGGCACCAGGACCCGACGCTCGCCGCGAGCGAGCTCGCGAAGCTCCGCGGCGAGGCGCTGCCCGACGGCCTGCCGGCCGTCGACGTCGCGCGCGTCGCGGTAGGCGAGGCTCGCCAGGTCGAGGCGGCCCAGGTTGGTCCAGATCCGGTTGATCTCCGTGGTGTTCGTATTGGAA
>JAOPZG010000660.1 GCA_025964215.1 Conexibacter sp. | reverse complement strand
GGCTCGCTGCTGAGCGGCGAGCGCCGCTGGCCGGCGCCGTACCACCATCACCTGGGCGTGAGCGCGTTCGCCGACCACGTCGTCGTCTCGGCGCACTCGGCGGTCAAGGTCGACCCCGAGCTCCCCTACGACATCGCCGCGCTCTTCGGGTGCGCGATCCTCACCGGCGTCGGCGCGGCGGTCAACAGCGCGCACGTCGGGCCGGAGGACCGCGTGGTCGTCTTCGGCCTCGGCGGCGTCGGCCTCGCCGCGCTGCTCGGCGCGCAGATGGCGGGCGCCGCGGAGGTCGTCGCGGTCGACGTCGTCGAGGAGAAGCTCGAGCACGCGCGCCGCCTCGGCGCGACGCCGATCCACGCCGGCGACGGCGCGGTCGAGGCGATCCGCGAGGCGACGGGCGGCGGCGGCGACAAGGTCATCGAGACGGTCGGCAGCGCCCGCGTCCTGGCCCAGGCCTACGAGGCGACCCGCCGCGGCGGCACGACGGTCACCGTCGGCCTCCCGCATCCCGAGCAGCGGCTCGACATCCAGGCCGTGAGCCTCGTGACCGAGGAGCGCACGCTCAAGGGCTCCTACCTCGGCTCGTGCGTGCCCGACCGCGACATCCCCATCTTCATCGAGGCCTACAAGAACGGCCGGCTGCCGGTGCAGGAGCTGCTGACGCACCGCATCGGCCTCGAGGACTTGAACGAAGGCTTCGACCGCCTCGCCGCCGGCGCCGCGGTGCGCCAAGCCGTCATCCTGTAGGGGTCAGACCCCCTCGAGGGTTGGCGGCAAACCCTCGACGGGGTCAGACCCCCTTGAGGGTGGTCGAGGGTTGCGCTACGCGGCGAGCGTCGCGGGTGCCGGCGCGTGGACCGCGCCGAGCGCAGCGATCGCCTCGGGCGTGAACTGCGCGCCGGCCAGCGCGTGGCACTCGGCGAGCGCCTCGGCGATGGAGCGCCCGGGGGAGTAGGGGCGCGCGCTGACCATGACGTCGAACGCGTCGGCGGCCGCGAGCAGCGCCGCGCCCTCGGTCAGCGCGTCGCCGCGCAGGCCGCGCGGGTAGCCGCCGCCGTCGGGGCGCTCGTGGTGGGAGAGGATCCAGTCGACCTGCTCGGGGCTGAGGAGCTCCTCGACCATCCGCGCGCTGAGCTCGGCGTGGCCCTTGATGACCTCGTACTCGTCCGCGGTCAGGCGCGAGGGCTTGAGCAGGATCGCGTCCGGGATACCGATCTTGCCGACGTCGTGGACGAGCGCGGCCTCGTGCAGCAGCGCGACGCGGTCGGCCGGCCAGCCGCGCTCCTCGGCGAGGCGGGCGGTGAGCGTCGCGACGCGCTCGGAGTGCTCGCGCGTGCTGGCGTCGCGGGCGTCGATCGCGCGGGCCAGCGCGCGGATCCCGGTCAGCGCCTGCGAGCGTTGAAGCTGCGCGATGCGCTCCACGGCGCTCAGCTCGTGGATGGTGAGCGGGTCGTAGCGCGAGACGCGGTTGCGGCCGTGCTCCTTGGACCAGTACAGCGCGCCGTCGGCGAAGCGGCTGAGCTGCTCGGCGCCGCTGGCGTGCTCGACGTCGCAGACGCCGACGGAGATCGTGACGTGGGCGCCGCCGGCGAACGGCGCGCCCTCGATCGCGCGGCGGGCGCGCTCCAGGGCGAACGCGGCGTCCTCGGCGGTGGCCTCGGGGAGCAGGACGGCGAACTCGTCGCCGCCGACGCGCGCGAGGACGTCCTCGGCGCGCAGGTGCTCGCCCAGGTGCGCGGCGACCGCGCGCAGGACCTCGTCGCCGAGCGCGTGGCCGCCGGCGTCGTTGATGGCCTTGAAGGCGTCGACGTCGATCAGCGCGACGGCGACCGAGCGGTCGTGGCGGCGGGCGCGGGCGGCCTCGGCCTGGAGCCGCTCCTGGAAGGCGCGGTGGTTGGCGAGGCCGGTGAGCGGGTCGGTCGTCGCGTCGGCGCTCAGGCGCGCGACCTCCTCGGTGTTGGCGATGGCCATCCCGATCAGCTCGGCGAACTCGTCGAGGTGCGCCTCGGTCGTGGGCGGCAGCGCGTCGGCGCCCGTCGTGGTCACGACGAGCGCGCCCCAGAGGCGGCCGCGGACGCGGACCGGCGTGCCGGCGAAGCCGCGGAAGCCGCTGCGCTCCAAGGTGTCGAAGTGCGGGCTTCCCGGGACGTGGCTGTCGTCGACCCGGACCGCGCGGCCGTCGCGGCGGATCGCCACGATCGGGCTGCCGCCGGCGATCCGGTAGCGCGTGCCCGGCGCGACGCGCTCGCCGTGGCGCTGCCAGGTCCCGACCGCGTGGAGGTGGTCGCCTGCGTCGAAGCGCAGGATCCCGCCGCCGTCGGCGCCGACCAGGACCGCGGCCTGCTCGGCGGCGAGGCTGCACACGGCCTCGGGCGAGGCGCCGGCGGCCACCGCGGTGGCGATCGAGCGCAGCGCGTGGTGCTCCTCGGAGAGCCGGTCGGCGGCGACGGCCATCGCGCGCAGCAGCCGGCGGCCGGTGAGCAGGACGGTGCCGGTGACGGCGAAGATCGGCAGGGCGATTGCGAGCTCGCCGAGGCCGCTCGCGATCCCGCGGTCGCCGAGCACGGGCAGCGCCCACACGAGGGCGGAGGCGATGATCAGGCCGACGGCCTGGCGGGCGTCCAGGAAGCACGAGGCGTAGACCAGCGCGAAGAAGATGTAGAGGCGCGCGGGGGAGTCGACGCCGCCGGTGATCTGCGTGATCGCGGCGATGACGATCACCGCGGCGGCGTTGGCCGCCGGCAGCACCCAGCCCGGCGCGCGGCGCCAGTCGATGACGAAGATGGCGCACAGGCCCCAGCTGACGGCGCCGATCGTCCACAGCAGCGGCCACGGCCACAGCGGCGTGGTGACCTGCGGGAAGAACGGCAGCGAGATCGTCGCGACGGCCGCGATCAGCCACAGCACGCCGCCCAGGCGCCCGGCCACCAGCCGCTCCGCGTCGGGAGAGGCGCGCAGGTGCGCGGCGAGGCTGTCGACCCGACGACCCATGTCCTCCCGTGTGATCGGGCGCACACTGCCCCGGCTTGACCCGGCGGTCCGGAGACGCGCGCGTCTACTCGTCGTCCGCGAGGAGCTCCCGGAGCCGCAGCGCGTTGCGCGGCGCGAAGCCCTCCCAGTCGTTGTTGAGGTAGACGAAGACGGCGGCGTCGCGGCGGAGCTCCGCGATCCGGCCGGCCCAGGCGCGGAGCTCGGTCTCGCTGTAGTTGCCGCGGCGGCCGCGTCGGCCGTAGTGGAGGCGGATGAGCGTGAAGTCGCTGGTCAGCTCGAGCGGCTGCCAGGGACGGTCGGGGTGGTCGCCGACGACGAGCGCGACGCGGTGCTCGCGCAGGAGGGCGAGGACGTCGGGGGCGAACCACGATGGGTCGCGGAACTCGAAGGCGTGGTGGCCGGGCGGGAGGGCCTCGAGCGCGCCGGCGAGGCGGTCGTCGTCGCGGCGGAAGGTCGCCGGGAGCTGCCAGAGCATCGGGCCCATCTTGGGGCTGTCGAGCAGCGGCTGGAGGCGCTCGGTCAGGCGCTGCACGCCCTGCTCCATGTCGGTCAGGCGCTTGATGTGCGTCAGGTAGCGGCTGGCCTTGACGGTGAACAGGAAGCCGGGCGGCGTGCGGTCGACCCAGGACTGCACCGCCTCGCGCTTGGGCAGGCGGTAGAAGGTCGTGTTGAGCTCGACGGTGTCGAAGACCGTGGCGTAGTGCTCGAGCCACAGGCGCTGCGGGCACTTGGGCGGGTAGAAGTCGCCCGCCCAGTCGCGGTAGGTCCAGCCGGAGCAGCCGATGCGCAGCGATGCCATCGGGTGCTGTCTCTACCCTCCGCGCGGTGCCGGTCCTCCTCGATCTTCCCGGGCCCTCGCGCCGCATCCGCGTCGAGCCGCTGCGCCTGCCCGCCCCGGCGCAGGCGCCGCGGGAGCGGGAGCCGGAGCGCGATGCGCCGGAGCCCGACCCCGCTGGGGTGCCGGAGCGCGAGCGCGAGCCGCTTCCCGCGTGAGCGACGAGGCCGCACCCGACTTCCTGGAGGCCGTCGTCGGCTACCGCGCGTGGCACGTCGAGGAGGACGGGCTGCTGCGGCCGTGGACGTTCCTGGCCCTGCCGTGGGCGCCGGGCGCCAACCACGCGGTCTGCGCGCGGGACGTGCGCCACGCGCCGCCGGTCGCCGACTGCATGTGCGGCCTCTACGCGCTGACCGATCCGGCCGACCGGCGGCTCGACTTCCGCGCCGACCAGGCCGTCGGCGCGATCGCCGCGTGGGGCGACATGGAGGTC
>JAOPZG010000629.1 GCA_025964215.1 Conexibacter sp. | reverse complement strand
GCGCGGACGGCGGCCGCGGCCTCGTCGTCGAGCGGGCGCTCGCGGCCGTCGGCGCCGCGCACGGTCGTGCAGCGCTTCAGCAGCTCGAGCGGCGCGCCCTTGGCGTGGATCCTTGCGTCGCCCCCGTCGGGCTCGGCGTCCAGCGTCGCCATGCGCTTGAGCCGGGCGTCGAAGGCGAAGAGCCGCTTGCGCCGCGTGTCGCGGCCGGCCTGCAGCGCCGGGACGTCGACGCCGAGCTGCGCGGCGGCCAGCAGCAGCGCGCTCTCGCTCGGATCGCCGCTGCGCGACCAGCCGCCGTCGCTGCCCGCGTCGCGGGTCAGCGTCGCGTTGTTGCAGAGCACCGCGGTGCGCAGCAGCTCGAGGACCGGCCCGCCGGCCGCCTCCGTCGCCCAGCCGGTCGCGACGCGTGTGCCGTCCTGCCAGAGCGACGTCGCGGTCATCCGCCCCTCGGTCAGCGTCCCGGTCTTGTCGGTGCAGATGACGTCGGTGGACCCCAGCGTCTCGACCGCGGTGAGCTTCTTGACCAGCGCGCGGCGCTTGGCCATCCGCCGCACCCCGACCGCCAACGCGAGCGTGATCGTCGGCAGCAGCCCCTCCGGGACGTTGGCCACCAACAACCCGATCGCGAAGACGCCGGCCTCCGACAGGCTCAGGCCGGCGATGAGGTGGCCGATGGCGAAGAAGGTGACGCCGAGCGCGACGGCCACGGCGGCGATCAGCTTCGCTGCGGTGTTGACCTGACGCTGCAGGGGCGAGGTCTCGTCGACGACGGTCTGCGACAGCGCGGCGATCCGCCCGAGCTGCGTGTGCATGCCGGTGCCGTAGACGATGGCCTGCGCGTCGCCGCCGGTGCACAGCGTGCCGGCGAAGACGAGGTCCTCGGCCTCCAGCGGCGCCGCCGCCGGCTCCGAGCGCTCGGCGCTGCGCGTGACCGGCTGCGACTCGCCCGTCAGCGGCGACATGTCGACCTCCACGGCGCCCGCGATCAGCCGCGCGTCGGCCGACAGCCGGTCGCCCTCGGCGAGCAGCAGCAGGTCGCCGGGGACCAGGGCGGTCGCGTCGAGCTCCACCAGCGCCCCGCCGCGGCGCACGCGGGCACGGGGCGGGAGCAGGTCGCGCAGCGCCTCGGTGGCGTGCTCGGCCTGGCGCTCCTGGGCGAAGGCGAACGCGGCGTTGAGGACGATGACCACGACGATCGCCGCGGCGAGGGTGAGGACGCCGGTGGCCAGCGACAAGCCGGCGGCCATCCACAGCAGCAGCGCCAGCGGGTGGGTGAACTGGTCCAGCACGCTGCGCCACCAGTGGCGTCCCGCGTCGCGCCGGATCGCGTTGGGCCCGAACTGCTGCAGGCGGCGCGCGGCCTCGCGATCGTCCAGCCCCTCGGTCCGGGTCCGCAGGTCGGCGAGCAGGCGCCCGGCGTCTTCCTCGGGATCGAGCTCCGGGATCGCGACGAGCTCAGGGGACGCGGGCATCGCACGGAGCGTCGCAGCGCCGCGGCCGGCTGCCATCGGGCAACGCCCACAGCAGCGCTGCGGAAAACCACGGAGCGGATCGGTGGGCCGCGCACGATGCGTCGCGGTCGCGCGCGCGGGAGCCTGCGTCGCATGCCCTCCGCCGCCCCGACCACGCCCATCCGCGTCCTGATCGCCGGTGGAGGCGTGGCCGGCGTCGAGTGCCTGCTCGGCCTCCACGAGCTGGCCGGCGATCGCGTCGAGCTGACGCTGCTGGCCGACGGCCGGGACCTGCACTACCGGCCGCTGGCGGTCGGCGAGCCCTTCGGCGGCGAGCGGGCACGCCACTACCCGCTCGCGGCCATCGCCGAGGGCGCCGGCGCGCGCCTCGTCCACGGGCGCCTCGACGCCGTCGACGTGGACGAGCACCGCGTGCGCCTGCTCGACGGCGGCCGGCTGAGCTACGACGTGCTCGTCGTCGCCCTCGGCGCCGTCCCGTTCCTGCCCTACGGCCGCGCGCTGAGCTTCGACGTCGCGACGCCGAAGGTGCTGTCGCGCCTGCGCACCGAGGTCCTCAGAGGCGCCGCGTCGCACGTCGTCATCGCCCTCCCCCGCGGACCGCACTGGATGCTGCCCGGCTACGAGCTCGCGCTCCTCCTGGCTCGCGACGCGGTGCCGGCCGGCCTCTCGCTGACCGTCGCCACGACGGAGGCCGCGCCGCTGGAGCTGCTGGGACCGGCCGTGTCGGCCGCGGTCGCGCGGGAGCTGGCCGACGCCGGCGTCCGCGTCGTCCTCGACACCGACGTCGAGCTGGGCCGGGGCGATCCGGTCATCGCCACGCTGACGGCGACCGGCGAGACGCTGGGCGCCGACGTGGTCGTCGCGCTGCCGGAGCTGCACGCGCCCACCATCCACGGCCTGCCCACCACCGCCGAGGGGTTCCTGCCGGTCGACGCCGACGGCTGCGTCGCGGGCGCGCCCGACGTCTACGCCGCAGGGGACTGCACGGACTTCCCGATCAAGCAGGGCGGCCTGGCCGCGCAGCAGGCCGACCTCGTCGTCGAGCACGTGGCGAGGCGCGCCGGGGAGCCCATCACCCCGGGCCTCCTGCATCCGGTCCTGCGCGCACGGATGCTCACCGGTCACCGGGATCTCTGGCTGCGTCGCGACCTCGGCGACGTCGAGGACCGCGGCACCGTCGCCTCCCACGCGCTCTGGTGGCCGCCGGACAAGATCGCGGGCCGCTGGCTGGCGCCCTACCTCGCCGCGCTGGACGACGCCGAGGCCGGCGTGCCCCACGAGGCGGCGCACGGCCGGATCCTCGACGCCGGGCTCGCGCCCGCGGCGACGCCGGTGGCGCGGGACCTCGACCTGCTGGGCGACGCGCCGGGCCGGGCGTGACGCCGGAGGTGCGGAAAACCACGGAGGGCGGCGAGGCCCTTCGCGCGTAGCGTCGTCGGGCCATGCCCGTCTCCTCCCACCCCACCCACGTCGTCATCGCCGGAGGCGGCGTCGCCGCCGTCGAGTGCGCCCTGGCCCTGCGCGACCTCGCCGGCGATCGCGTCCGCCTCACGATCATCGCCCCCGCGCCCGACTTCGAGCTGCGCCCGATGCGCACCGCGGAGCCGTTCTCCCGCGGGCACGTGCGCCGCCACCCGCTCGACGACCTCGCCGCCCAGGTCGGCGCCGAGCTCATCACCGACTCCGTCGTCCGGGTCGACGCCGACGGGCACTCCGTGCTGTGCGCCGGCGACCGCACCGTCGCCTACGACGCGCTCGTCCTGGCCGTCGGCGCCCAGCACCGCACCGCCTTCCGGCACGCCCTCACCTTCACCGGCGACCGCTCCACGCTGTCGTTCAACGGCCTGCTCGCCGACATCGACGAGGGCTACGCCCACACGGTCAGCTTCGTCGTGCCGCCCGGGACGACCTGGCCGCTGCCGCTCTACGAGCTCGCCCTCATGACCGCCCACGAGGCGTGGTCCATGGGGATCGAGGACATCAGGATGCAGCTCGTGACGCCGGAGGACGCGCCCCTCGCGCTCTTCGGCCCGGAGGGCAGCGCCGCCGTCGCGAAGCTCCTCGACACGGCCAAGATCGCCTTCCGCGGCACCTGCTACACCCGCCAGGACGCTGACGGCCGCGCCGTGGTCCTGCCCGACGACGAGCCGCTGGACAGCCAGCGCGTCGTGGCGCTGCCGACCATCGAAGGGCTGGCGATCGGGGGCGTGCCGGCCGACGAGCGCGGCTTCGTCGACGTCGACGAGCACGGCCGCGTCACGTCGCTCGCCGACGTCTACGCGGCGGGCGACGCCACCACCTCCCCGATCAAGCAGGGCGGCCTGGCCTGCCAGCAGGCCGACGCGGTCGCCGAGGTGCTCGCGGCCGCCGCCGGCGCCGACGTCCACCCCACCCCGTTCCGCCCCGTCCTGCGCGGCCGTCTGATGGCCGGTCGCGGCGCCGCGTACCTCGAGCACTCGCTGCACGGCGGCGCTGGGGACACGCCCCCGCGCGAGATGCGCCTGTGGTCGGTGGCGCACAAGATCGACGGCAAGTACCTCTCGCCCTGGCTGGCCGGGTTCGAGGACGGGGACGCGAAGGCGCCCGTCATCGACCACGCAGGAGACCTCATCATCGACGTCGCGCTGCCGGCCGCGATCCCGGCGACCTGAGCCGCGTCGCGCCTCACGGCACGACGACGACCGGGACCTCGGCGGCGTGCAGGACGTCGCGCAGCACCGACGGCAGCACGGCGCCGAGCCGCCGGCGATGGCGGCCGAGCACGATCAGGTCCGCCCCGCGCTCCGCGGCGATGCGCAGCAGCACGGCCGACGGCAGCCCGCGCTCGACGATGAGCTCGGCCTCGTCGCCGACCGCGGCCGCGTCGACCTCCCAGGCCTGCCAGACGTGCCGGTCGTCGTGGCTCATGCGCGTGCCGACCCGCGCGACGCGCTCGGCTCCGGGCACGGGAACCGGCTCGCGCCCGAAGGCGGCGACGGCCAGCACCTGGCCGTCGGGCGACGTGTGCTCCAGCGCCCAGCGCAGCGCGGCGGTCCCGGCCTCCGAGCCGTCGTAGCCGACCACCACGCAGCGGAGGTCCGCGCTCATGCCCGCGGCCTCGACGCGCGCAGCGACGGCTGCGGCGTCGCGGGAAGGGCGGTCGCGATCCGGGCCCGGACGTCGACCGCCACCGCCCCGGAGGGCGAGACGATCAGCGGGTTGACCTCGATCTCGACGATCTCCTCGTGCGCCTCCACCATCGCGCTCAGGCGCAGCAGCACGTCCTCCAGGGCCGCGACGTCGCACCGCTCCGCGCCGCGGAAGCCGTCGAGGAGCGGGAACGTGCGCAGCTCGCGGACCATCGCGTGGGCGTCGCGATCGGTGAGCGGCGTGAGCCGGACGGCGGCGTCGCCGAGCAGCTCGGTCGCCGCTCCGCCGGCGGCGACGGCGACGATCGGGCCGAACGTCGGATCGACGGTCACCCCGACCAGCACCTCGACGCCCGTCGCGGCCATCTCCTGCACGAGGAACCCCTGCAGGCCCTTGCCGGCCTCCCGGAGCCGGAGCTCCATGGCCTCCGCCGCGCGCCGGACCGCGTCGGGTCCCGCGAGGCCGGTCGCCACCGCGCCGGCGTCGGTGCGGTGCACCAGCCCCGGCGCGATCGCCTTGAGCGCGACGGGCACCTGCCAGCCGGCGGCGACCGCCTCCGCCCCGGCGACGTCGGCCACCACGGCAGACCGCGGCTGCGGGATGCCGTGGAGCGCCAGCAGCGCGGAGGCCTCGGCGGGCTCCAGCCATCCCGGTCCGCGGCGCAGCGCCTCGGCGATCAGGCCGCTCGCCGCCGCGTCGTCCACGGCCGGCGCCGGGACGTGGCCGGGGTCACGGGCCCGCCACGCGCC
>JAOPZG010000617.1 GCA_025964215.1 Conexibacter sp. | reverse complement strand
GCCGGCGCGCGCGGCGAAGATCCGCAGCACCGCGAGCTCGTCGCCGTCGGGGTCCATCGCGTGCGAGGACATCAGCGCGACGTAGCCGACGTGCTCCTCGCCGGCGCCCGGGAGCGCGACGCCGAGGTAGGAGTCCAGGCCGAAGTCGCGGACGTAGCGGTCGCCGGGGAACGCGGTGCAGGTGCCGTCCGGGAGCACGAGCAGGCCCGCGCTGCGGACGACCGAGCACGGCATCGAGTCGTCCATCTCGAACTCGTAGCCCTCGCGCAGCTCGACGCCGTTCTGCCACGAGGCCAGGACGCGCACGCGGCCGTCGGCCGGCGCGGGCAGGTGCTCGCCGATGAACGCGAGCTCGGCGCCGAACGCCGCCGCGAGGTGGCGGACCATCGCGCGCAGGAACGCGTCGCCGACGACGCCCGCGGTCCCGGCCGCCAGGCGGCGGAGCAGGTCGCGCTCGCGCGGGCCGGGCGGGTCCTTCGGTGCTTCGGCGGCGGTCGGCACGGGCAGCAGGATCGTACCTGTGCCCGCCCAGACCGCCGCGGCTCAGCGGGTGTCGAGCGCGACGCCGCGCGGCAGCGTGAACGTCGGGTAGCTGCGCGGGTTGCTCGCCTTCTCGCGGACGCTCGTCGCCAGCCGGTAGATCGCGGCGGCCTGGCCGGCGGGGGCCTTGACCGTCACGGAGAACGTGCCGTCGGCGCGCGGCTTGAAGCGCTTGACCAGCACGACCTTGTGGCAGGAGACGCGGCGCACGAGCCGGATCGTCGCGACCGGCGTCGTCAGCGGCCGCACGACGCGGCCCTTGATCGTGACGTTGCCGGCCTTCGAGGTGAGGCTCGAGACGATCAACCGCCGCTCGAGCTTCAGCGGCAGCGAGAGCTCCTTGCCGATCTCGGCCCGGTAGCGCACGGCGTTGGCCTTCGCGTGCGAGGCGAAGTACGCCCGCGCGGGCATCGGCGCCGTCGTCTGGAAGGACCCGTCCTTGGCGACCGTCGCGTGCGCGACGACCTTGCCGGTGGCCCGCAGCCGGATCGCCACCTGCTTGCCGACGTAGGCGCGGTTCGCCGCGCCGAGCAGCTTGACGTGGCCGTCCTGCTTGAGCACGTCGACCAGGACGAGCTTGCGGTCGCTGCACGAGAGGAGCTGGTCGGCGACGCTCTGGCCGGCGACGCCGCCCGCGGCGGGCGTCACGGGCTTGGCGGCGACCGACGCCGGCGGCGCGCACGTCCCGGCCGTGGCCCCGACCTTCGCCTCGCCGAGCACGGCGTCGAGGATCGGCTGGCCGAGCAGCGAGATCGACGCGCGCAGCGCGTGCTGGGTCAGCGTCGAGCCGTCGGTGATCTGCTCGTTGGGCACCAGGTTGAACGCGAGCACGTTCGACGGCGGCAGCGGGATCGGCGGCAGCGCGGCGAGCAGCGGCTTGATCGCGGTGAGCGCGGTGCTCAGCGCGAGGCCGGTGAGCGGCGGGAGGCCGAGGCCGGGCAACACCTGGATCTTGCTCAGGTCGAGGCTCGCGAGCGAGATCGACTGGCCGTTGAGCAGCGGCAGCACCGTGTTGACGACGGAGTCGAGGCCGACGTCCTGGCCGAGGATCTTCACGCCGGCGACGTTGCTCGAGCCGCTGAGCGACGGCGCGCCGGCGGTGCAGCTGACGTTCGCGCTGGCCTCCAGCACGTCGGCCGAGAGCAGCGCCGGGAAGGAGGTCGGCAGCAGGTTGCGGATCGCGCCGCGGACGTCGATCGTCACGCTCGTGATCGCCGGCAGCCCGGGGATCGGCGGCAGCGGGTTGGGCAGCGTGAGCGTCTGGAGCGGCAGCGCGTCGATCGCCTGGTTGATCGGCGCGAGCAGCGTGTCGAGCACGGCCGAGGAGGGGAGGACCGACAGGCTCGCGATCCCGCCCTTGGCGGCGCCGGCGCCGGCGGCCGCGTCGTAGTCGGTGCGCGCGGTCAGGACCGAGGCGTTCAACAACGGCGAGAGCGACGCCGACGGCACCGCCTCGCCGGTCGCGCAGTCGCCGGAGCGGCCCTGCGTGATCGGCTCGATCGTCTGCGTCCCGCCGAGCGTCGCCCGCAGCGGGCTCGCCTCGCAGTGGAACGTCGGCGCGGCCTGGGCGCTCGCGGCGCCGAGGGCGAGCACGAGCGCGGCGGCGGCCGTCCCCACGGCGGCGCGCTGCTTGAGCTGCATGGACCTCATCAAGGAACCCCTGTCTTCCCCTGGTCTTGCGACCGAACGACACGACGACGGGCGCCCCCGCGGCACCCGGAATGCAGTGTGTCGCAACCGGAACGGGTCCGCGCCGGTTCGGTGCGTACCCGGACCACGGGTCGCGCACGCGTCCCGGCGTGCGCGACCCGGCGGGTCTGGCCCTTAGTTCAGGACCATCTTCGGCTCGCCGGCGGCGGTCAGGCCGGTGCCCGAGATGGAGCAGGTGCCGCCGTGCGGCGTCCCGCCGTTGTAGGCCTGGCGCACGCAGTTGCGCAGCGCCAGCTGGCCCCAGTAGTTGGGGTGCAGGGACTCCTGGACGTAGAACGGCCCGAAGACCGTCGAGACCGTGCGGATCTGGTTGACCCACTCGCTCTTGTCGACGGCGCCGGCCTGCGTCCACGACGTCAGGCCCTTCTCCTCCAGCAACCCGACCGTGTTCTCGCACAGCCGATGGCCGGCGAACGCGTTCTGGAGCTCCAGCACCGCGGTGTTGGAGAGGCCGGCCTGGGTGACCGCGTTCTTGACCGCGTTGTTGATGGTCGGCAGCGCGGTGGCGTTGGCCCAGTTTGCGTCGTTGTTCCAGAAGCCGCAGCCGCCGGTGTTCTGGCGGGTGTAGCCGGTCTCGGCGTAGCGGAAGCCCGAGCCGTTGGGGATGGGCGACTCGTAGTCCTGGACGACGATCTTGTAGCCCGAGTCCGCGTAGCCGGCGTTGGCCATGGCCTGGCGGATGTTGAGGATGCCGTTCTTGATGGCCGTGGTCTGCGCGCTGATGTTGGCCGACGTGAAGTTCGCCGTGACCGACGAGTCGTCGTTGCAGTAGTCCCGCCACCAGGAGGGCGAGAGCAGCCAGTCCTCGACGCAGGACTGCACGACCGAGGCGAAGTTGAAGTTGTTGCCGCCGATCGACAGCGAGATCATCTTCACGTTGTGGCCCGCGGCGAAGCCCTGGAGCGCGAGCGCCTGGCCCTGCTTCGCGCCGCTGGAGTAGAAGTCGAGGCCGGGCTTGAAGTCCGAGCCGTCGACCGTGGAGGTCTTCGCGCCCGAGCACGCGAGGTTGATGCCGCTGACCCCGCCGCCGACGTAGACCTCGGCGGACTTGGAGCGGTGGCAGGCCGGGATCTGCTCGGCCGTGTTGCCGGCGTTGTCGTAGTAGGCGGTGGAGCCGAGCGCGTCGATCCCGCTCGAGCTGTTGTTGGAGTTGCCGGCCCAGCGGCCGGCCTCGCCCGAGATGTAGGAGTCGCCGACGCTGGCGACCCATGGCGAGCCGGAGCCCGGCCCGTCGGCGCGCGCGGCGCTGCTGTGCTGCAGCGCGAGCGCGCACAGCACCGCGAGGGCGACGAGCACCCCCGTCCGGCGCGTGACCCCACGCGCTGCGAAGACGTGCGACATGATGTTCTCCTCCTGCTGACCCCGGGGCAGCGGGATGCCACCCCGACTGGTCTGCGACCCTAACCGGCCTCGGGTCGCGCGTGGGACAACTTCGTGCCAGTCGTCACGTTGGAACTCTCCCTGCATGGGCCCGCCTTCGACGCTGCTAGCCTGTGCAGGGCGTAGAGCACCGACGTTCTGCGCGAGGCAGCTCGCTTGGGTCCCGCCAGGGTGCGGTTCGGGTCAGCAGTCTCCCCGAATCGTCCGCGGCCCTCTGAGCCGCACTGGAGTTCCCCATGTCATCGAAGACCTTCGCCGACCTCGGCGTGTCCAAGGCCGTGTCCGCGGCGCTGGAGAAGCGCGGCTTCACCGAGCCGTTCGCCATCCAGAACCTCATCATCGGCGACATCCTCGAGGGCCGCGACGTCCTCGCGAAGTCGCCGACCGGCTCGGGCAAGACGCTGGCCTTCGGCGTCCCGATGCTCGACCGCATCGACGCCAACGGCTACGGCCGCCCGTCGGCCCTCGTGCTCGCCCCGACGCGGGAGCTCGCCTCCCAGATCGTCGACGAGCTCTACCCGCTCGCCCACGCCCGCGCGCTGAAGATCACCACCGTCTACGGCGGGGTCGGCATCAGCAAGCAGGAGCGCGACGCCGTCAACTCGCACATCGTCGTCGCGACCCCGGGTCGCCTCGAGGACCTGCTGCAGCGCGGCAAGCTGAAGCTCAACAACGTCAACTTCCTCGTGCTGGACGAGGCCGACCGCATGCTCGACATGGGCTTCCGCCCGGCCGTGGACCGCATCGTCGCCAAGTGCCCGCGCGAGCGCCAGACCGTGTTCCTTTCCGCGACGCTGGACGGCGACGCCGGCCGCATCGCCCGCGAGTACACGCACGACGCCGCCGAGCACGCGATCGAGCCGGACGTCGGGCGCCTCGAGGCCATCGCCCACCGCTTCGTCGCGGTGGAGCGCGACGACCGCCTGACGCTGCTCGTCCGCGAGCTGCGCGCCGAGCGCGACCTCGCGCTCGTGTTCGTCCGCACCAAGCACGGCGCCGACCGCCTGGTCAAGCGCCTCGCCAAGGAGGGCATGAAGGCCGTCGCCATGCACGGCGACAAGTCCCAGCGCCAGCGCGAGCGCGCGCTCGACCAGTTCGAGCGCGGCGAGGTCGACACGCTCGTCGCCACCGACGTGGCCGCGCGCGGCATCGACGAGCGCGACGTCTCGCACGTCATCAACTTAGATCCGCCGGTGGACTCCGACGCCTACGTGCACCGCATCGGCCGCACGGGCCGCGCCGGGCGCTCCGGGGCCGGCGTGACGT
>JAOPZG010000583.1 GCA_025964215.1 Conexibacter sp. | reverse complement strand
GACCTCGAAGCGGCCGGGGACGAGCGTGGACGCGGCGGCCGCGCGCACGGCGGCGTCGTCCAGCTCGCGGCCCTCGACCACCGCCAGGTACGCCCGCGCCGCCTCGATCGCCAGCGTGAAGTTGCGGCGCTGGAACGGCCCGCGGGCGAGGATCTCCAGCCCGGCGCCCGGGTCGGCCGGCGCGACGCGCAAGGTCGCGTGGCGCTCGCGCGCGGTCTGCTCGGCCAGCGCGAGCGCGTCCGGATGCAGGTCGGTGCCGACGATCAGCGTCGCGCCCTCCTCGACGACGTCGAGCTTCTCGGTCGCGATGTCGGCCACCGTCGGGCCGAGCCAGCGCGTGTGCTCGAGGCCGACGTTGGTCAGGACCGCGACGCTCGACGGCAGGACGTTCGTCGCGTCGAAGCGCCCGCCGAGCCCGGCCTCGACCACGGCCACGTCGACGCCCGCCCGCGCGAAGCAGTCCAGCGCGGCGGCGGTGAGCAGCTCGAACTGGGTGACGTGGTCGTCGTCGGGCGCGGTGCGGTCGACCTTCTCTGCGGCGGCCGCGGCGCGCTGGATCGCGGCCGCGAACTCCGCGCCGGAGACGTCGGCGTCGTCGATCCGGATCCGCTCGGCGAACGAGACGAGGTGCGGCGAGAGGTACGAGCCGACCTTCAGCCCGTGGCGGCGCAGGATCGCCGCGGTCATCCGGACCGTCGAGGACTTGCCGTTGGTCCCGACGACGTGGATCGAGTGGAACCGCTCCTGCGGCGAGCCGAGCGCGGTCAGCAGCCGGCGCATCCGGTCCAGGCCGAAGCGCATGCCGAAGAGCTCCAGCGAGAGCAGGAGGCGCTCGGCGTCCTGGAGGCGCGTGGGCGCCGGCGCCATCTACAGCGCCTCCAGCTCCGCCTTCAACCGCTCGAGCTTCTCGCGCTCGGCGGCCACGACGGCGTCGGGGGCCTTGGCGACGAACCCCTGGTTGCCCAACTTGCCCTCGGCGCGCTTGATCTCGCCCTGCAGGGTCTTGCGCGCGGCCTCGATCTTCGCGGCGGTCTCGGCGGGGTCGACGCCCTCGAGCAGCTCGACCTGGCAGCCCCGTACCGGGATGACGGCGACGGGCGCGCGGCCGGCGTCGTCGGTCGGCGTGAGGCGCGCGAGCCGCGCGACGAGGCTGATCGATCCGGCATCCAGACCGTCGATCCGCGCGGCCAGGAACGCGCCGGGCTTGACGCCGCCGGCGTCGCGCCACGACCGCACGGCCTGCACGGTGGCGATCACGCGCTCGATGTCGTGCTCGGCGTCGGGGTCGCGCGGCGCGGCCGGCGCGTCGTCGACGTGCGCGGCGAGCAGGCCGTCGCCGCCGACGTGCGGCCACAGCTCCTCGGTGACGAACGGGATGATCGGATGGGCGAGCACGACGGTCTCGCGCAACACGTACAACAGGTGCGCGCTCAACTCATCGTCGAACTCGCGGCCCTTGATCAGCTCGAGGTACCAGTCGCAGAGCTCGCCGTAGACGAAGTCGTACAAGCCGAGCGCGGCCTTGGAGAAGTCGAAGGCCTCGAGGCGCGCGGCGAGGTCCGCCTTGGCGGCGCCGAGGCGGCTGAGGATCCAGCGATCCTCGACGAAGCCGTCCCTCCCACCCCCGACCCGCGGGGCGGTGCCCTCGGCCGCGTTGGTGATGACGAAGCGCGTGGCGTTGAAGAGCTTGTTGGCGAGCGCCTGCCCCTGGGCGACCTTCTCCTCGCTGAAGCGCACGTCCTGCGTGGAGGACATGGCGAGCAGGCCGAAGCGCACGCCGTCTGCGCCGTGGCGGTCGATCAGCTCGACCGGGTCGATGCCCGTTCCCAGGGACTTCGACATCCGCCGCCCGTCCGGCGCCTGGATGACCGAGTGGATGTACACGTGCTCGAACGGGATGTCCCCCGTGAACTCGAGCCCCATCATCACCATGCGGGCGACCCACAGGAAGAGGATGTCGCGCGCCGTCGAGAGGACGTCGGTCGGGTAGAAGGCCTGCAGGTCGGGCGTCTGCTCCGGCCAGCCGAGCGTCGCGAACGGCCACAGCGCGCTGGAGAACCACGTGTCGAGGACGTCGGGGTCCTGCGTCCAGCCCTCGCCCTCGGGCGGCGCCTGACCGCAGTAGACCTCGTCGTCGCCGCGGTACCAGACCGGGATCTGATGGCCCCACCAGAGCTGCCGCGAGATGCACCACGGCCGGATGTTCTCCAGCCAGTCCACGTAGCGGCGCGACTGCGACTCGGGGTGGATCTTCACGCGACCCTCGCGCACCACCGCGATCGCGGGCGCGGCCAGCTCGTCCATCTTCATGAACCACTGCAACGAGATCAGCGGCTCGATCCGCTGGCCGCTGCGATGGCTGAACGGGACCGTGTGGGTGTACGGCTCCTTCTCGCGGATCGCGCCGGCGGCGTCGAGTGCTGCAACGACCGCGGCCTGCGCCTCGGCGACCGTCAGCCCCGCGAACTCCGGGACGAGGTCGGTCATGCGGCCGTCCTCGCCGATGGCGCTCAGCTCGGGCAGGCCGTGCTTGCGGCCGATCTCGAAGTCGTTGGGGTCGTGGCCCGGCGTGATCTTCAGGCAGCCGGTGCCGAAGTCGGTCTTGACGTACTCGTCGGCGATGATCGGCAGCT
>JAOPZG010000545.1 GCA_025964215.1 Conexibacter sp. | reverse complement strand
AGGCGTCCCAGTCGATCGGCGTCGGCGGCTCGTCGTCGGGGCCGTCGCCGCCGCCCCCGCCGCCGGCGTCCCAGCCGTCGTCGTCGTCGCGGCGGCGGGCGACCCAAGCCGCGAGGCAGAGCGCCTCGACGCCGCAGATCACGAACGCGCCGGCCATGCCGTCCTGGTTCTCGAGCAGCGCCTCGCCCGCGAGGACGTAGAGGCAGATCGAGAGGCCGACGAGCGTGCGGGCCAGCCGGTCGTGGGCGCGCCGGGCGGGCACGCCGAGGAAGGCCCGGGCGACGGAGAGGACCAGCGCGACGGCGACGATCGCCTTGACCTCGAGCGGCACTGCGCTCATGCACCGAGGCTACCCGCCGAGCGCCCGATCCGAAAGGGGACTTGCCGCTAGAGCGCCTTGAGCTCCTCGGTGATGTCGCTGACCGACTGCTTGGCGTCGCCGAAGAGCATGCTCGTCTTCGGGTTCACGAACAGCGGGTTGTCGATGCCGGCGTAGCCGGAGGACATCGAGCGCTTGAGGACGATCACGGACGCCGACTCGTCGACGTTGAGGATCGGCATCCCGTAGATCGGGCTGTCGGGCTTGTTGCGCGCGTCGGGGTTCGTGACGTCGTTGGCGCCGATCACGAGGGAGACGTCGACGCGCGGGAACTCGCCGTTGATGTCGTCCATCTCCTTGAGCTGCTCGTAGGGCACGTCGGCCTCGGCGAGCAGCACGTTCATGTGGCCCGGCATGCGGCCTGCAACCGGGTGGATCGCGTACTTGACCTCGACGCCCTTGGCCTCGAGCAGCTTCGCCATCTCGCGGACGGCGTGCTGGGCCTGGGAGACGGCCATGCCGTAGCCCGGGACCACGACGACCAGGCGCGCGTAGGCCATCTGGATCGCGACGTCCGCGGCCGAGGTGGAGCGCACCGTGCCGCCGCTCGCGCTCGTGGCGCCGGCCGCGGCCTCGACGGTCCCGCCGAAGCCGCCGGCGATGACGCTCGTGATCGAGCGGTTCATCGCCGTGGCCATCTGCTGCGTGAGCAGCGTGCCGGACGCGCCGACGATCATGCCGGCGACGATCAGCGAGGTGTTGTTCAGCGCGACGCCGGTCGCCGCGGCGCTCAGGCCCGTGAAGGCGTTGAGCAGCGAGATGACGACGGGCATGTCCGCGCCGCCGATCGGCAGCACGAGGAAGACGCCGAGGAACGCGGCGCTGACCAGCAGCACCAGGATCAGGACCTCGCCGTGCGAGCCCGCGACGATCGCGATCCCGCACGCGACCGCGATCGCGCCCAGCGCCATGTTGATGAAGGACTGGATCTGCGCGTTGCCGATGACCTTCGAGCCGCCGTCGATCAGCTCCTGGAGCTTGCCGAACGCGATGTTCGAGCCCCAGAAGGAGACGCTGCCGACAATGGCCGCGAAGCAGCTGAAGATCGCCACGTAGGTCGGCACGTCGGCGAAGCCGCCGGACTCGCGGAACTCGACCCACGCGATCAGCGCGACCGCGCCGCCGCCCACGCCGTTGAACAGCGCGACCATCTGCGGCATCTGGGTCATCTTGACCTGGCGCGCCGCGGGCACGCCGACGGCGGTGCCGATCGCCACGCCGAGCAGGATCAGCACGACGTTGCTGAGGTGCGGGACGAGCAGCGTCGCGAGGACCGCGACGCCCATGCCGACCGCCGCGATGCGGTTGCCCTGCACCGCGGTCTTCGGCCCCGTGAGGCCGCTCAACCCGTAGATGAACAGGGCGAAGCTGACGATGTAGAGGACCGACCGGAAGCTCGGGTCGGTGATGAAGCTGGCCGTGATCACGCCTTGGCCTCCGGCTCGGCCTCGACGAGGTCCTTCGGCTTGGCCTTGAACATCTCGAGCATCCGGTCGGTGACCAGGAAGCCGCCGACGACGTTGATCGTCCCGAAGGCGACCGCGATCACCAGCAGCAGCTTGTTGAGGAAGCCGTCCGCGGCGCCGTTGACGAGCAGGACGATGCCGCCGAGAACGACGATCCCGTGGATCGCGTTCGTGCCCGACATCAGCGGCGTGTGCAGCGTGTTGGGGACCTTCGAGATGACGGCGTAGCCGACGAAGCCCGCCAGCACCAGGATCGCCAGGTTCGTGACCAGCATCAGGCGCAGCCTCGCGTAGAACGCTCGTTGCGCGGCGGCAACCCGCCCAGGGGCTCGTTCCCGCGGTGTGCGTGGGCGCGGACGTTCATCGGACCTCTCCGTTCTTGACGACGCAGGCGCCGGCGACGATCTCGTCCTCGAAGTCGGGCGCGTAGGCCCCGGACTCGTCGTCGGCGAGGAGCTCGATGAGCGCCTGCAGGTTGCGCGCGTAGAGCGCGCTGGCGTGCTCGGGCATGGTCGCCGCGAGGTTCAGCGGCGAGACGATCGTGATGTTGTGCTTGACCACGGTCTGGCCGGGCTCGGTCAGCTCGCAGTTGCCGCCGGTCTCCCCCGCGAGGTCGACGATGACGCTGCCGGGCTTCATGCCCTCCACGGCCTCGGCGGTGACCAGGCGCGGCGCCGGGCGGCCCGGGACCAGCGCGGTCGTGATGACCACGTCGAAGCCCTTGATCGCGTCGGTCAGCGCCTGCTGCTGCCGGGCGCGCTCCTCGTCGGTCAGCTCGCGGGCGTAGCCGCCCTCGCCGGCGGCCTCGATGCCGAGGTCCAGCCACTTCGCGCCGAGCGACTCGACCTGCTCGGCCGTCTCCGGCCGAACGTCGTAGCCCGTGGTCTGCGCGCCGAGGCGGCGCGCGGTCGCCAGGGCCTGGAGGCCCGCGACGCCGATGCCCAGCACGAGCACCTTCGCCGGCGGGATCGTGCCCGCGGCGGTCATCAACATGGGGTAGAAGCGCGTCGCGTTGTCGGCGCCGAGCAGCGCGGACTTGTAGCCCGCGACGTTCGACTGCGAGCTCAGCGCATCCATCGACTGGGCCCGCGAGATCCGCGGGATCGCCTCCATCGCGAACGCGGTGACGCCGGTCCCGGCGATCGCTTGCAGGCCGTCCGGGTTGCCGCGCGGGTTCAGGAACCCGATCAGCGTCTGGCCGGAGGCGAGGTGCGTGAGCTCCTCCGCCACCGGCGGCGCGACCTTGACGAGCACCTCGGCGCCCCAGGGGTCGCCGATCGTCGCGCCGGCGTCCACGTAGAGCTCGTCGGGGACCAGCGCGGCCTGTCCGGCCCCACCCTCCACGACGACCTCGTGACCCTTCGCGACGAGCTTTTTGACCACTTCGGGCACGAGCGCGACCCGCCGCTCGCCCTCGATCGTTTCCTTCGGGACACCGATCCGCATAAGAGCGGCGGACCCTATACGAGCAGGCGTTCGCGGCGACGGCTCATGCACCACTCCGCACATGCCGCCGTGGCAGGTGGCTCAGCAGCGACCGGGCGTGCGGTGCAGCGCGACCACCGGCAGGGCATGGCCGCTGAGCGCGACGACGGCGTCGTTGCTGGCCAGGACGCGGCTGCCGGCGTCCGTGCGGGTGAACTGAAAGGCGCCCCCGGAGCGCTGGAGCGAGGCGAGCGCGCGCGAGGCGCGGGTGTCGCGGCCGCCCATCGCTCGGGCGGCCTCGATCGCGAGCGCGGTCGAGTTGGCCTCGTTGCGGTCGCGCCGGCCGAGGGCGAAGCCGCCGGCGGCGGTGCGCTGGGCGCGGAGCCAGCGGAGGCCGGCTCGGAGCTGGCCGTTGCGCTTGGGGACGCCGGCGGCGCGCGCGGCGAGGATCGCCATCGCG
>JAOPZG010000510.1 GCA_025964215.1 Conexibacter sp. | reverse complement strand
CGCGCGCCGGCGGGTCGTCGAGCTCGCCCGGGCGCAGGCCGTCCGGCCGCAGGACGCGCGCCGCGTCGGCCCCGAAGCCCCAGCGCAGCGCCGGGTCCTCGATCAGCTCCGCGAGGTCGACGACCAGCCGCGCGTCGCCCGCGACCGCAAGATGATGGAGATGGTCGGCGATCCGCCGGCGCAGCTCGCGCTCGCGCTCCGGGCGCTGCACGCGCAGCTGGGCGCGCAGCGCGCGGCGGACCAGCTCGTGCATCGCGATGCCCTCCCCCACCGGCTCCGCGATCGCCTGCGCGCGCAGCCACGCCTGGGCCTCGTTCGGCGCGATCCCCGGCAGGACGCCGGCCAGCATCGACGCGGTCGTTACGCGCGCGATCGAGGCCACCGCGGTGACGTCGTCGTGGCGCTCGGCCGGCGCGCCCGCGCGGAACTCCTGGGCCAGCACGAGCCGGCCGACGAGCGCCTCGACCAGCTCCGGGTTCGCGTCGAGCAGCCCCTCGTCCCAGCGCCCCTCGCGCTCCGCGATCGCCGCGGCGAGCCCGAGCGCCAGCGGCGAGCCGGTCGACCAGCGCACGAGCGCGGACGCCGTCGCCTCGTCCACCGTCGCGTGCGCGTCCACGAACGCGCGCCCCTCCGCGGCGCTGAACGGCGCCAGCGGCAGCGCGCGCGTGACGTGCTCCCATCCATCTTGGAACCACTCCGGCGCCGGCCGCTCGCGCCCCGCGAGCACGACGATCGCGCGCGCCGGGAGCGCCGGCAGCAGCCGCGTGCGCAGCGCGCCGTCGAGCCCGGAGATCCGCTCGTTGGTGTCGAAGACGAGCAGCGGCCGCTCCTCGCCGTGCGCGGCGAGGACGATCGACTCGAGCGCGCCCGGGACCGGCGGCAGCTCGCGGCCGTCGATCCGCCAGGGAGACCAGCCGCGCTCGGCCCCGAGCCGCTCGACCTGCCGCAGCAGCGCGCTCTTGCCGATCCCGCCCGGACCGTGGACGTGGACCACGCTCGCGGGCGGGTCGTCGACGAACAGCCCGTCGAAGACGGCCAGCTCCGCCGTGCGCCCGACGAACCGCTCCACGTCCCGTGCGCGGAGCCGGTCCGCGATGGTCCCCGCCATTGGGCCGCAGACTAGCCCCCGGGCGGACCGGCGGTCGTCGGGATGGTCCGGCGCTCAACGCCTGTGGGCGACCTTCTTCTTCACCTTGGCCTTGGGGAGCTTGCGCGTGAAGTGCGCGGGCTTGCCCAGGACGCCGGTCTTCGAGGTGCCGGCGATCGTCACCCGCAGCGTCGTCCCGGCGGCCGGGGCGCGGAACCGCACGCTCGTCGCCCTCTTGACGATCCGCGTCAGGTTCAGGCCGTTGGAGGTCTTGATGTCGACCTGCGTCTTGACCGCCAGCGCGCTCCGCGGCCAGCTGAGGATCAGCGACGCGCCGCTGCGGCGCAGCGTGAGCTTGCTAGCGGCGGCGGGCCGCGGCGGCGCGGGCGCCTTGTAGGTGCCGAGCTTGCGGCGGTCGCCGACGAAGCCGTCGACGTTCGTGATGATCGCCTGGACGTCGCGCTGGCCCGCGGCGCCCTCGCCCGGGGTGAAGGCCAGCGTGCCCGCGCCGTCCTTCGCGACGTTGCCGATCAGGCTGCCCGCGGCCGCGCCGACCTCGGCGAAGTCCACGCGCTGGCCGGCGGCCAGCCCGCTGATCTTGTAGGACAAGGTGCGGCGCGGGCCGGACCCGCTCACCGACCCGGTGATCTCGGCCGGCACCGTGCCGTCGGCCTGGAGCGCCTCGACGAGGCGGGCCGAGTCCGGCGCCACCTCGACGCTCCAGCGGCCGGCGGACGGCTTGGCGATGACGACCTCGGTGATCCCCGTGGTCGGGTTCTTCAGCGCGGCGACGCCCGGCGTGGTCATCGGCGCGTTGCCGGCGCCGGTGTCGATCGTCTCGCCCTTCGGGCCGTGGAGGATCACGTGCGGCGGCGCGCCGTCGCCCTTGAAGCCCATGACCGTGCCGGGCAGGCCGGCGGGGATGTCGATGGCGTCGGGCGCGGCCTGGGCGGCCCGCGCCTTCATGCTGTGGCCGGTGTAGCGGACGAGCGTCGCCTCGTTGCCGCGGCCGGTCGTCGGGAGCGCGCGCACCGACGCGGTGCGCGCGGTCATCCCGTGGACCGGCGGGCCGATCACGATGTCGCCCGAGAGCGCGTGCTGGATGACCACCTTGTAGTCGTCGACGTCGCAGCCGAAGAAGTACAACTTTGGTCCGTGGCCCCACTTCGCGCCGCCGCCCGGGTGCCACTCGCCGAACGGCGTCCCGAGGCTGAGGCAGCCGACGATGCCCTTGTTGGAGGCCAGGAGCTGCGCGCCGGCGGTGAAGTCCAGCGGGACGATCGTGATCGCCGCGTAGGCCTGGGCGTTGAACTTCTCCTTGAAGTACTCGAAGTCGAGCCCGAGCTTCCAGCCGATCCAGGGGTCGGTCTCCGGATAGCCGCCCTTGACCTCCGCGTTGACGTGGACGTAGCCCTCGGTCGTGACCTCGGCGTCGATCGTCGCGTGGATGATCTCGACCAGCGTGCCCTCGCCGTGGAAGAAGAAGACGTTGGGCAGCGGGCTCGGGTAGCGGGCGAAGCCGAAGCCGAAGCGGGCCTCGACGAGCTTCGCGACGCTGAGGCCGATCGAGCCGCAGAGCGCGAAGTTCGGGACCTTGTAGTCCATGAAGAGCTGGTGGAAGAGGACCTGGTTCGGGCCCTCGTGGGCCAACACGTAGGCCTTGTAGCCCGGGACGACCTGCTCGAGGAAGTCCCAGCCGGCGTAGGGCGTGATGTCCTCGAGGCCGACGTGCTTGATGCAGTTCTCGTTGGCCGTGACCTTCGGGCCGAAGTCGATCGTCAGGCCGACGTGGGTGATCAGCAGCGGGCCGACGGTGATCGCGCCGTCGAACTGCAGGTCCACCATCTTGACCTTGCCCTTGGCGAGCTCGAGCTTGCCGGCGAGCGTCGTCGGGACCGGCACGGCCATGCTCGCCTTGGCCGAGATCGCCCAGTTGCCGTCGCCCTTGTAGGTGATGACGACGGGCCCGAGCGTGATGACGCCGAGCGGGATCTCGTCCACGGTGTAGGAGAACGGCGCGAGGTCGGCGGCGCTGGCCGCCGGGCCGAAGGTGGCGTGCAGCGGCGAGCTCGGCGTCTTGCCCAGCAGCTCGGGTGGCGTGCCCGGGAGGATGTCGAGCGTCGAGGTGCCGTTGGCGTTCAGCTTGGGCTCGCCGGAGACCTTGAGCGGCAGGCCGCCGATGCCGGCGTTGGCGTCGACCTTGAAGCCGCCGATCGTGGCGCCCTTGAGGTCCCACGCGATCTTGCCGTCGATGAACGCGAAGTCGGTCTTGTTGTAGGTGCCGACGACCTTGACGTTGGCGGCGTCCAGCGTGGCGACGGTCGTGGCTCCGCCGCTGATCTTCCGCTTCCAGACGAGGACCGCCTTGGAGGTCAGCAGCGTGTCGACCTCGAGGCCGTTGAGCCGGAAGTGGCCGTCGGTCGTGTAGGTCGTCGTGCGGATCCCGTCCTTGTCGACGGTGACCGCGTGGAAGCAGCCGGCGCCGGCCTGCGCGGTGCCCTGCGTGACGAGGACGGCCTGCTCGATCTTGATCGTCGGGTTCTCGACGCAGGGGCCCTCGCCGACCTTGAGGTTGTCGAGCGCCGTGGTGGAGAGGCCCTCGTCGTCGGTCACGCGGACGCCGAGCAGGTGCTGGCCGGCCGTGTCGTAGTGCGTGGCGACCTTCGCGTCGCCGCCCGTGCTCGTCTCGTAGGTGCCGTTGCCGTCGAGGTCCCAGGCGTAGGCGACGACCCCGCCGTCGGAGTCGCCGGAGAACGCGGTCAAGCTGAAGTCCTTGCCGGCCTGGGGCTGGGCGCCCGGCTCGATGATCGCGACGCCGGGCGCGTGATTGGCGGCGACGGACAGCGCGGCGCCGGTGGTCGCGGTCAAGGTGTCGTCGTCGGTCACCTTCAGCAGGACGCCGACCGTCTGGTCGTGGTCGTAGGTGGTGGTGACGGTCGGGCCGGCGTGGTCGATCTGGCCGTCGCCGTCGAGGTCCCAGGCGTAGGCGGTGACGGAGCCGTCGGCGTCCGTGGACGCGCCGGCGTCGAAGGTCACGGTCTGGCCGGGTCGGACCGGGCGGCCGGCGTGCCCGTGGTTGTCATAGGCCATGGTGAACGACGGGCTCGGCGGCGTGGCGGTGCCGCCGATCCGCGCCAGGAAGCCGGTGTCGCGCGGCGTGTTGGTGACGCGGCCGGCGAGCAGCGCTCGGCCCGAGGGCAGCAGCGCGACCGCGTAGGCCTCGTCGTCGCCCTCGTCGCCGATCGTGATGTTGGTGGCGTTGGTCGTCGGGACGTGGCCGGGCTTGAGCGACGTGTCCGGCGTGCCGTCGCCCTTGAAGCCGGCGACCGCGACCTGCTGCGTGGAGCCGATCGTCATCCGGCCGGCGAGCGTGAGCGCGCCGTCGGGGGCGACGACCATGTCGGCGACGTCGGAGATGTGCGAGGGGCTGGCGTCCTGGGTCGTGGTGCCCGCGGTGCCGAAGCTCGGGTCCAGCGCGCCGTTGGGCGTGAAGCGCGCGAGGCCGAGGCGATGGTTGGAGCCGGCGGCGACGACCGTCGCGGCGACCGTGGCGTGGCCGTCGGCCGACAGGCGCAGGCGGCGGCCCTCGACGTCGTAGCTCGCCGGCGCGGCGCCGTCGAGGTTGGCGGTGACGTAGCCGGAGGTGCCGCCGGTGCCGTAGCCCGAGTCCAGGACGCCG
>JAOPZG010000488.1 GCA_025964215.1 Conexibacter sp. | reverse complement strand
GATGGTGCCGGCCGCGGGGGCGGGCAGCTCCATGTCGACCTTGTCGGTGGAGATCTCGACGACCGTGTCGCCGTCGCCGACCTGCTGGCCGACCTCGACCGACCACTCCAAGATGGTGCCCTCGGTGACGGACTCGCCGCCGGCGGGCGTCGTGATGTCGACGATCTCGCCGGGCGCGTCGTCGGCCGGAGCCTCCGCGGCGGGCGGCGCCGAGGACGCACTGCTCCCGTTGCCACCGGAGCCGTTGGGAGATCCTTCGTCGCCGGCGCCGACCGCGATCTCGGCGAGCACGGAGCCCACCGACACGGTGTCGCCCTCGGCGAAGTGGATCGCCACGATGGTCCCGCTCGCTGGAGCGGGCACCTCCGCGTCCACCTTGTCGGTCGAGACCTCGACGATGATCTCGTCGGCCTCGATGGTGTCACCAACCTGCTTGTGCCACTCAAGGATGGTGCCTTCCGTCACCGACTCGCCCATGGCGGGCAAGGTGACCTGGATTGCTGCGGCTTCGACGGCCATGTCTCTTTTCTTGACTCTAGCGCTGTGGCGTGTTAGCGACGGTTAGGTTCCGGCGGCGCGTCTCGCGGATGAACTCGTAGGACCCCACGAAGGGACCTACAGCACCTATTACGGCCACGGCGACCGCAAGTTGCAGTGAGATGACACGTGCCCGCAACGCCTCGATCGACAACAGGCACATCACGATCCACCCCAGCCCGTGGGCCAACCCGAAGATGAACTCCAACGTGTGGAGCCCCGGGATCAGCCAGACCGCGAGCAGGATCGCGTACACGGTCGAGTGGGCGAACGACAGGTGCTTGAGGGTCGTGAACGACGGGGTGAGGCGGGATGCGCGGGTCACCGCAACAGCCGCGCCATTCGACGCAGCGGCTCGTCGGCCTCTGCCGGCCAGTCGTCGATCTCCGCGGGCCACCACGCGTGCGCGTCGTGCTCGTGGTCGGGCGTGACGGTGGCGCCGGCGTGCAGCCAGGCCTGCCCGATGAACAGGATCATGTTGTGCGGCAGGCGCACGAGCGCCTCGGCGCGGACGCGCTCGGCGGTGACCGACCACTCCTCGTCGAGCTCGCGCGTGAGCGTCGTGAACGGGCTCTCGCCCTCGTCGACCGCGCCGCCGGCGCCGAGCGCCCAGCGGCCGGCCCAGGAGGCGAGCCACTCGGCGCGCCGGCCGGCGAGCCAGCGGCCCTCGCTGTCGCGGACGACGCAGAGCGCGGAGATCGTCGCCGAGGCGTCGCCGTCCACGAGCCGGAGCGCCCAGCGCAGCGGCTGCAACTCCACGTGCAGGGTGTCGCCGTCGGCCGCGAAGTCCACCAGGCGGGCGCCGGTCCCGTCGTGGCTGGGCGAGCCGCGGTCGCGCAGGGCGGCGATCGCGGCGTCGGCGGCGCCGACCTTCTCGTCGTCGGCGACGAAGGCCTCGTCCCGCCAGACGGCGCGCACCTGCTCCGCGGACCAGGGGCCACGGGCGAGGAGCGCGGGTGCCTGCGCTTGCGTCATGCACGTCGAAGGGTACGCTGGCGGCGTCTTGGAGCGCTCGCCCGCGGACGTGTACACGGAGCACTGCCACCGGCGGGAGCTCGCCTACCAGGTCGGCGACGACGGCCGGCCGGTCTTCCGGCCGCGCGTCGGGCCGACGGTTTGGCGCGTCAGCGCCGGGCTGGGGGCGGTCTACGCGACGACGGTGGCGCGGCCGCGCGGAGGCGAGGCCTACAACATCGTGCTGGTCGATCTCGACGAGGGGTTCCGCATGATGTCGACGGTGGTGGGGGTGGCGCCGGAAGAGGTCTCCGTGGGCGCGCGGGTTCGCCTGGCGTGGCGCGAGGCCGAGGCCGACGGCGCCGCGCCCGTCCCCGTCTTCGAGCTGGAGCCCGCGTCGTGACCGGCATCGCGATCGCCGGCGCCGCCGAGGCGCAGGTGGGCAAGGCGCTCCCGGGCCTGAGCGCGGCCGACGTGATGGCCGAGGCGGCGCGCGCCGCGCTGGCCGACGCGGGCCTCGCGGTCGAGGACGTCGACGGCGTCTTCGCCGCGGCGACGCAGCTCCCGTGGGCGAGCGTGACGCTCGCCGAGGACCTCGGGATCCGCCCGCGCCACACCGACTCCACCATGATCGGCGGCTCCTCGCCGATGGCCCACGTCAACCACGCGCGCGCCGCGATCGCGGCCGGGCTCTGCGACGTCGCGCTGATCGCCTACGGGTCGACCCAGCGCTCGGTCGGCCGCGGGCACGCGTCGGTCCAGGAGCTCGACCCGTGGGAGGCGCCGTACGACCCGCTGCTCCCGGTCGCCGCCTACGCGCTCGCCGCCTCGCGGCACATGCACGAGTACGGGACGACGGCCGAGCAGCTCGCGTGGGTCGCGGTCAGCGCCCGGCAGTGGGCGCAGCGGCGCGCGGGCGCGTGGTCGCGGGACGAGTTGACGCTGGAGGACGTCTACGCCTCGCCGCGCGTGTGCGACCCGTTCGGCGTCCGCGACTGCTGCCTGGTGACCGACGGTGGCGCGGCGATCGTCGTCACCTCGGTCGCGCGGGCCCGGGCGCTGCGGCGCCCGCCGGTCTACGTGCTCGGCGCGGCCGAGGCGCAGACGCATCGCCACATCTCCTCCATGCCCGACCTCACGACGACGGCCGCCGTCGAGTCCGGCGCGCGGGCGTTCGCCGAGGCCAGGCTGCGGCCGGCCGACGTGCAGTCCGCGCAGCTCTACGACGCCTTCACCATCACCCCGATCCTGTTCTTGGAGGACTTGGGCTTCTGCGAGAAGGGCGAGGGCGGGCCGTTCGTCGCCGGCGGCGGGATCGCGCCGGGCGGGAGGCTGCGGGTCAACACGAGCGGCGGCGGGCTGAGCTACGGCCATCCCGGGATGAACGGGCTGCCGCTGCTGGTCGAGGCGGTGCGCGAGGTCCGCGACGAGGGCAAGGACGTGGTCTTGGCGCATGGGAACGGCGGCGTCTTGAGCACGCAGGCGACCGTCCTGCTC
>JAOPZG010000477.1 GCA_025964215.1 Conexibacter sp. | reverse complement strand
GTCCACGGCTGCCCGGCGGGCGCCGGCGCCGGGGGCGGCACGACGGGCGGTCCCCCGGCCGACGGCCCGCCCATCCGCTCGGCGAGCAGGGCGAGGTCGAAGCCCTCCTTGCGCACCCGCAGGTCGAAGTACACCAACGTGGTCACCGCCGCGACGAAGGGCGTCGTGACCAAGGACGTCAAGAACCCGACGCCCTGCTCGATCACCAGCGCGCCGAACGAGGTGTCGTCGACGACCGTCGAGGCGAGGCCGATCACGGCGAGCGAGAAGGCCGACGTCACCACCGTGACCAGGATGTAGGCCACGACCAGCCGGCCGAGCGTCGCCCACCAGCGCGTCTCGGTCAGGTGGAACGAGCGCCGCAGCGCGCCGACGCCGCCGGTGCCCTCGACGAGCATCACGGGGTAGGCGACCGACCACGCGATCGCCAGCCAGAAGAACGGGATGATGATGGCGATCAGCGCGAGGAACAGGCCGGCGCAGAGGACGATCGTGAGCCACAGCGTCGCGCCGAGGCGGTTGGTGGCGTAGCCGAGCGACTCGCGCGCGCCCGACGCCTTGCCCAGGTACGCGTCGGCGATCGCGCGGTAGCAGGCGACCGTCCCGAGCAGGTAGGCGAGGAACGCGAGCGCGATCCGGATCACCTGCCCCGCGGCGTACGCGCCCTCGTCGCTGTAGGTGGTCGCCCGGTGCGTGCTCGTCGAGAACGCGCTCGTCCCCGCCTGGTAGACGTCGGTCGTCGAGCTGATGATGACGACGTTGGCGATCTGGATCGGCAGCGAGATCACCACCATCACGAGCGCCAGCGTGCGCCAGCGCTCGCGCACGATCTTGATGCTCGCGTCGAGCGTCTCCCCGAGGTTCAGCGGCCGCATCCGCCTGCAACCTACCCCGCGAGCGGCGCGAGCAGGCGGATGGCCGTCAGGCAGCCGCGACCGCGACGAGGTCGTCGACGATCGCGAAGTCCTTGACGTCGTGCGTGAGCAGCCTCGCGCCGTGCACCCGCGCCGTGGCGGCGATCGCCGCCTGCAGCCGCCCCCACTCGCGTGCTATGAGGTCGTCGATCGGCAGCGGCGACGGATACCGCGCCTCGACGAGGCCGAGCCGCTGAAGGCGCAGTGCCCGCTCGTCGTCATCGCGTGCGCGGAGCACGCCGAAGTGCAACTCGGCGATCGACACGACGCTGATCGCGGGCGAGCGCGGGATCCGCGGGCAGGCGCCAGAGATCACCGAGATCGTTCGTGCTGACCCATTGCCGCCGGCTGGCAGGGCCGAGGTTGGCGACCGGCCGGCCGGCCACGGGGATGGTGAAGCGCTCGCCCGCCTCCGCGCGCCGCAGGATCTCTCCCGAGGTGTTGCGGAGCTCCTTCTGCGGGATCGTCGGCATGAACGCCCGGTAGCACTAGTGCCACCGGGCGTCCAACGTCAGCGCGACGGCTGCTCGCCGTCGCGCTCCACGCGGATGCGGCGGGGACCCGGGGAGGGCTCCGGCGCGGGCGCGGGCGTGGGCTGCTCGACCGGCTCGCGGCGGATCGGGGCCAGCGAGCGGGTGTGCTTGAGCGGGACGAGCTCCCCGCCGCGGAGCTCGCGCGTGACGGCGTCGATGCGCGCGACCATCTCGGTCTGGAGCTCCTCGGTGCGGCGCTCGAGCGCGTCGACGCGGCGGCGGGCCCGGTCGAGCTCCTGCTCGAGGCGCAGCACGTGCTCGACGCCGGCCAGGTTCAGGCCGAGGTCGTTGGTCATCTCCTGGATCCGTCGCAGCCGGTCGACGTCCTCGTGCGAGTACAGGCGCGTGCCCTTCGGGGAGCGCTTGGGCTCGATCAGCCCGCGCTGCTCGTACATGCGCAGCGTCTGCGGGTGCATCTCGGCCAGCTCGGCGGCGACCGAGATCATGAAGACGCCGCGGTCGTGGGAGACCGTGACGGTCGTGCGCGTGCGCCTCATGCTCATGAGAACAGCCTCGCCCTCGGGTCGTCGCCCATCACCGCGGACAGCTTCTCGACCGCCTCGGACTGCTCGGCGCTCAGCGTCGCCGGGACGTCGATGACGAACTTGTAGTGCAGGTCGCCCCGCTTCGCGGAGCCGGCCCCGAGCTTCGGCGGCCCCTCGCCGCGCAGCCGCTGGACGGTGCCGTGCTTGGTCCCCGGCGCGACGCGCAGCTTCTTGCGCCCGTTGAGCGTCGGGACCTCGATGTCGGCCCCGCGGATCGCCTCCGGGATCGTGAGCGGCACCTCGACCTCGAGGTTGTCGCCCTTGCGCTCGAAGATCGGCGACGGCGCCACGTGGGTCACCACGTACAGGTCGCCCGGCTGCCCGCCGTGGCGGCCCGCCTCGCCCTTGCCGGCGAGCCGGACCCGCGAGCCCTCGCGGACCCCGGCCGGGATGTTCACCTTGTAGTTCTTGATCGTCTTCTGCTGGCCCGCGCCGTGGCAGGTCGGGCACGGGTCCTCGATGATCGCGCCCGAGCCGTGGCAGCGCGAGCACGGCTGCGAGATCGAGAAGAGCCCCTGGCCCTGCGACTCGATCCCGCGGCCCTGGCACTTCGGGCACACCTTCGGCGACGTGCCGGGCTTGGCGCCCGTGCCGCGGCAGGTGGGACACGGCTGCGTCGTCGCGACGCTGAGCGGGATCTGCGCCCCGGCCATCGCCTGCTCGAAGGAGATCGCGACCGAGGACTCGAGGTCCGCGCCGCGCTCGGGGCGCGGGCCGCTCGCGGTCCCGGCCCCGCCGCCGCGCGT
>JAOPZG010000468.1 GCA_025964215.1 Conexibacter sp. | reverse complement strand
AGCGCTCCAACGCGGAGCTCGAGCAGTTCGCCTACGTCGCCTCGCACGACCTCCAGGAGCCGTTGCGCAAGGTCGCCTCGTTCACGGGGATGTTGCAGCACCGCTATCAGGGGCAGCTCGACGAGCGCGCCGACCAGTACATCGACTTCGCGGTCGACGGCGCAAAGCGGATGCAGGTGCTGATCAACGACCTGCTCGCGTTCTCGCGGGTGGGGCGCGTCGGCACCGAGGAGAAGCTGCTGGAGATGGACGACGTCGCGGCCGACGCCGTCGCCAACCTCGCGACCGCGATCGAGGAGTCCGGCGCGGAGATCGTGGTCGAGGGGCCGCTGCCGCGCGTGCGCGGCGACCGCTCGCTGCTCACGGCGCTGCTCCAGAACCTGATCGCCAACGGCGTGAAGTTCCGCGGCGAGGCGCCGCCGCGCGTGACGCTGTCGGTCGCGCCGACGGCGCCGTCGGAGGACGGCGCGAGCGACTCCTACACCTTCACCGTCAGCGACAACGGCATCGGCGTCGCCCCGCGCTACGCCGACCGGATCTTCGTGATCTTCCAGCGCCTCCACCCCAAGGAGGAGTACGGCGGCACCGGCATCGGGCTGGCGATGGGCCGCAAGATCGTGGAGTTCCACGGCGGCCGCATCTGGCTCGAGCCCGTCGACGAGGACGAGCACGCCTCCGCCGGCGCGACGTTCCACTTCACCTTGCCCGTTCCCGAGGAGGACCCACCCGCATGACCCCCAAGCCCGCCGGGCAGCCGATCGAAGTGCTGCTGGTCGAGGACGACCCCGGCGACGTCCTGCTCATCCGCGAGGCGTTCGACTTCAACAAGGTCAACAACAACCTCAACGTGGTCAACGACGGCGAGCAGGCGCTCGACTACCTGCGCGGCGTCGGCGAGCACGTCGGCGCGGCGCGGCCCGACCTCGTCCTGCTCGACCTCAACCTGCCCCGCAAGGACGGGCGCGAGGTGCTCGCCGAGGTCAAGGCCGACCCGGACCTGCGCGCGATCCCGATCGTCGTGCTCACGACCTCCGAGGCCGAGGAGGACGTGCTCAAGAGCTACCAGCTCCACGCCAACGCCTACGTGACCAAGCCCGTCGACTTCGACCGCTTCATCTCGATCGTGCGCCAGATCGACGAGTTCTTCGTGCAGGTCGTGCGGCTGCCGAGCTAGGCGGCCGCGCGCCCACCCGCCGGGCGAAGCCGGCGTCGTCCATCGCGCGCTCGACCGCGTCCGCGGGCGTCGCCGCGGTGACCGGCATGCGCAGCTCCGGCCCACCCGCATGCCCGGCGAGCGTCGGCGCCAGCACGTCATGCCGGCGCTCCAGCGCCGGCAGCACAGCTCCCACGTCCGCCACGTGCCGTGAACCCGTGCAGGCACACCATCGGCTCACCCGACCCACCCCGATGCGCCGCCGTGAAGCCAGAGAGCACGGCCGCACCCTAGGCCGTCCGCCATCTCGGCGTAGGCTTGACCGGTCCGCCCCGATAGCTCAGATGGATAGAGCGTCCCCCTCCTAAGGGGAAGGCCGCTGGTTCGAATCCAGCTCGGGGCGTGAAGGCGTCATACCGCGGCGCCTTCTCTGAGCCACGTCGCCAGCAGCGGGTCGACGATCCGCCACTTGGCGGCGGTGGCGTCGTCCTCTTGGCGAGGGCGAACCGCCGAAGGAAGCACCTGGATCTCGCCGTAGACCTCTTGACGGGCCGCAACGAGAGCGCTGGTCCACGCGTCGATGTCGGCGCTGGCCCGAGAGCGCGTCGGCGCGCAGGGGGCGGCCGCGGCGCCTACGCCGTCAGCGCGATCGTCCAGGCGAAGGTGCCGAGGACGCACGCGGCGATCACGCGCATCGAGCGGCGCTTGTCGCCGGTCAGCCAGATCTGGAGGGCGAGGACGAGGCCGGCGAGGGGGACCGCGACGGCGATCACCAGCGGGAGGAGCTCGGGCGCCTGGGCGCGCAGCCATTGCATGCGCACCATCCTGGCAGGTGCCGCCCCTGCCCGGCCCGGCAGCCCGCGCCGCCCGACCTTGCCGCGACCGGCAACATCGGGCCCGGCCCCCGACCGGACGTCCAACGCCGCCCGCGCCATCCTGGACCGGCGCCTCATGGGCCTCGGGCCGCGCGCCAGCGAGGGTGCTGCGCATGAGCGCCATCGCGGAACCTTCGATCGCAACGCCGTCCTCCACCGCACCTGCTCCGTCGGCCGGCGGGCGCCTCGCGCCCGGCGCCCTCGGCCTGACCTCGGTCCTCTTCTGCATCGTCACCGGCGCGGCACCGCTGGCGGCGATGATGTTCAACGTGCCGGTGACCGTCCTGGGCGGCGGCTCCGGCGCGCCCGCGGCGTTCCTGATCGCGACCGTCGTCCTGACCGTCTTCTCCGTCGGCTACATCGAGATGAGCCGGCGCGTCACCGCGGCCGGCGGCTTCTACACCTTCATCACGAAGGGCCTCGGACCGGTTGCGGGCCTTGGGTCAGGGATGCTCATCGCCATCTGCTACGTCCTCTTCTCGGCGGCGGTCATGGGCACGTTCGGGTACTTCGCCTCGACCTCGTTCAACGCGTGGTTCAGCGTCGACCTCCCCGCCTACGTCTACACCGCGGCGTGCCTGGCGATCGTCACCGCCTTCGGCTTCTTCCACATCGAGCTGACCGCGAAGGTCCTCGGCGTCGCGCTCGTCTGCGAGGTCGCCGCGCTGATCGTGCTCGCCGTCGGCGTCCTGTCCAAGGGCGGCGCCGACGGCCTCAGCCTCTCGCCGATCAACCCGGCCGAGGCCTTCAGCAACGACCAGGCGATCAAGACCTTCGGCGCGGCCGCCGCCGGCGTCGCGCTCTTCGGCGCCTTCTGGTCCTGGGTCGGCTTCGAGATGGCCCCCAACTACGCCGAGGAGTCGCGCGAGCCGCGCAAGATCGCCAAGGCGGCGACCTACGGCTCGGTCATCGGCCTCGGCCTGTTCTACGTGTTCATCTCGTGGATCTTCGTGATGGGCTGGGGCATCGACGGCGTCGCCCCCGCGGTCAACGACCAGTTCTCGGGCAAGTTCGTCTCGGCCTTCTACCCGCTGTCCGACCGCTACGTCGGCGGCGGCCTCACGACGTTCCTCCAGATCTTCATCATCACGTCGTCCTTCGCCTGCGCGATGGCCTTCTACAACACGGCCGCGCGGTACTTGTACTCCTTGAGCCGGGAGCGGATGCTGCCGGCCGCGCTGGCGAAGACGAGCGACCGCCACAGCCCGACGGTCGCCGGCCTCGTCGTCTCGGTGATCTGCTTCGTCTACCTCGGCGCCTTCACCCTGTACGACTCCTCGACCGAGGCCTCGCTGCTGAAGATCGGGACCTGGACGCCGCTGCTCGGCGTGCTCGGGATCCTCGCCGTGCAGGCCATCGCCTCGTTCGCGATCGTCCGCTACTTCCTGACCACGGCGCGCGACGGCTTCCACGCCTGGAAGACCTTCATCGCCCCGATCATCGGCGGCTTCGCCCAGATCGGCGCCTGCTACCTGCTGATCGCCAACCGCGCGTCGCTCTCCGGCGCCGGCGACGTCGCGTTCATCAAGTACCTGCCCTGGGTCGTGCTCGCCGGCTTCCTCGTCGGCGTCGGGGTCGCGCTCTACGTCAAGTACCGGGACACGGCGCGCTACGACCTGATCGGCTCCTTCGCGGAGGACGACCCATCCGTCCACGAGCATCACCCGGCCGGCGGCCCGCTGGCGCCGGCGGGGGTCTGAGCATGAACCCCCTGGCGCTGGTCCCCGAGACGACGACGCATCCGCTGGAGCCGCTCAACGCCGCGGAGGTCGCGGCCGCCGCGGCGATCCTGAAGGCCGAGCGGGAGCTGGACGACAACTGGCGCTTCGTGTTCATCATGTTGCACGAGCCGCCGAAGGACGCGGTC
>JAOPZG010000458.1 GCA_025964215.1 Conexibacter sp. | reverse complement strand
CAACCGCAGAACGCCGCGCGCAGCACCTACTTCGCGCCGACATGGGTCGACGCGTTCATCACCAACAAGGAGCAAGACCGATGACAGGCAGGATCCGCCCGCTGACGGGCGACTTCACCGTGGGCGCATCTCGGGCTTCACGGTGCGCTTCACCCCGCACGACACGTTGGGCTTCACCACGCCCTGCTGCAGCAGGCCCTCAAAGCGTCCGCAGCTACGCGGGAATCGTGGCTTCGGCCGTTGGCGAGATCTTCTTCTCTGCGGTAACGGTGGGGTGGGGACGGTGAGGCCTGACTCTCCCCGTGATCGCGCGGCGGCGATCGCCATGGGCGCGGGCATGCTCCTGCTGCTCGCTGCTCGCGGTCTGTCTGGGCTGGCGGCCTCCGGTGGCCCCTCGATTCCAATGGGTCGGGTGCTCCTGCTGGTAGGCGGCGGCGGTGGCCTCGCGGCCGCGGCGGGCGTCCTGCGGGTGGTGCTGACGCGGCGGGCGCTGGCCTCCCGGGTAACGCTGGACCTGCTGGCTCCCGAGGAGTTCGATCCGTCATCTGAGGATGTCGAGCAGCTCGTCGCTGCGCTCGGTCGCGTCGGTTCTCGGGGCGGCTGGCTGACCCGTGGGGCGAGTGCGGTGCGCTTCGAGGTCGTCACCGACGCCGAGGGTCTGGTCCGCTACCGGATCAGTGCCCCGGGCCGCTCGCGGCCGGCGCTGGAGAGCGCGCTGGCCACCTACCCCGGTGTCGAGCTGCACGAGCCCGCGGCCGACCCCGCGCCGGTCACGAGTCGCCTGCGGCGGGTGGTACGCGTCCGGCTGATCCTCGCCCGCTCGGCCCGTGAGGCGCTGGCTGAGACCGGACTGCAGCCCGACCTGATCCAAGGCCTCGCGGCCGCGGTCAGCCAGCTCGAGCCCGGCGACGGCGAGCAGGCCCGGGTCGTCCTCGACGCCCGGATCCTCTCACCCGCTCAAGCCGGCCGCGTCCGTCGCCGCCTGCTGCGCGACCGCGATCAGCGGGGGCCGCTCGCCCTGCTTCAAGGTCCCGGCGGGCAGGGGCGCACGACGCCGTCTGAGTCGGTCCAGCGTCGCCACGACACCCAGGGGCTGGATCGCAAGCTCGCCCCGCAGCACCCGCTGCTGCAGTTCCAACTCTCCCTCCGGGTGCAGGCCCGCGACCGCCAACGAGCGCTGGAGACGACCCGGTCGCTGTTGGCGGTCATGGACGGCCTGAGCGCCGCGAATCACCTCCGCGCGCGAGGTTTGCGTCTCGGGGGTCTTGGGTTCCTCGGCGACGACCTTCCCGGCCGCCGGCGACTGTTCGACCGCCGCCTGGCCGACGGCCGCTTCACGGCGCGGCGCGGCGACATCGTCTCCGTCCGCGAGGTCCAGGGGCTGCTCAAACCCCCGACCGTCCACTGCCACGCCGAGAACGTCGCCCGGTCCCGTGGCGCGATCCCGGCCCCGCCCCGTGGGCTGCCCGAGTACCACGGCCAGCGTGGCGTCATCCCGCTGGGCTGGGTGCAGACCCGGACCGGCCGGCGCACCGTCGGCGTACGCGCCGAGGAGACCTTCTTCGCGTACATGGCCGGCCGTTCACGGTACGGCAAGACCGAGACAGCGATCGGCCAGTTCGTCGCGCTGGTCCGCTCCGGCCACGGCGGCCTGTTCCTCGATCCGCACGCCGACGCGATCGCCGAGATCAAGACCTACCTCACCGACCCCGGCGTCCGCGAACGCGTGGTCGAGATCGACCTCTCCGACCGCAAGAGCGACAACAACCAACCGGGCTGGAACCTCTTCGGCCTCACCAGCCGATCCCCGATCGAAGCCGCCGCCCGCGTCGACGCGTTCGTCGACGCCCTGGCCGCGGCCTTGGGCTGGGATGAGCGCAACACCCGCGCCCTGAACCTCGCCACCCAAGCCGCCCAAGCACTGACCGAGCTCGCCCTGACCCTGCCACCGGAGCTGGCGCCGACGATCTTCGAGGTCCCGACGCTGCTCTCCGACGAGGCGTGGCGCGAGGCGGTGCTGCCCCGGCTCTCGGCGCCGACGCGGAGCTTCTTCACCGACCGCTTCCCGTCACTGCCGGGCGAGGCGATCACCGCGGTCACCAACCTGCTTGACCGGCTGCGGGCGTCGCGGTCGGTGGCGGCGCTGCTGGGCTCGCCGGTCTCGACCTACGACGCCCGGCGGGCGATGGCCAACGACTGGATCGTCCTCGCCTGTCCCGGCTCGGGCTCGACCCGTGACCGGTTGATCGCCAACCTGCTGGTCTACGACGTCCTGCACGCCGCCAAGGCCCGGGCGTCGATGCCCGTGTCGGCACGGCGCCCGTTCTGGGTGTTCCTCGACGAGCTGCAGACCTACGACGGTCCGAACCTCCCTGCGCTGTTGGAGCAATCGGCCAAGTACGGCGGCCGGGCGTTCCTGTTTAACCAGAACCCCGAACGCCTGTCCCAGGCGACATGGACCGCGGTCTCGACCAACCGCTCACACCTCATGTCCACCACGGTCAACGCCAAGGCCGCCCGGATGATCGGCGCGGAGTGGGGGACCCCACCGGCCGCCGATGTTCTTACCCGCCTTGATCGCTACACCTACCTCGCCTCGGTCACGATCGGCACCGAGGTCGCCCGGCCGTTCCTCGTCCACGGCATCCCCGCCGCCGAGCTCCACGCCGAGCACCGCCACCCCGGCCAACTCGGCGCCCTCGACGCGGCGATCGACGAGACCGCCGGTCGCCAACCCGTACAAGAACGCCTCGGGGTCGTCGATGGCCATGCGCGGCGCATCGCGTCCGAGCTGAGCGCCAGTCGCCAGGGACGGGTTCAGGGTGCGCGTGGGTCGCGCCCGCACCTCATCAGCACCCCAAGCGGCCGAGAGGAGCAGTCGTCGTGACCGCCCAGTCGCTGCCCGTGGTGGCTGGCAACATCCTGGAGAGCCTGCAGGCCCACCGGTTGCTGACCGTGCAGCAGCTGCGGGCGTTGCACACGCCCGCAGCGCGGTTGCGCTGGATCCAGGAGGTCATGGCCCGCTTGGTTGCGTTGGAGCTGGTGAGCTTCGTGCACGCTGGCGGCGGCGCCCGGCGCGTCTACTACCTCACCGACCACGGCCACCACGCCCTCGCCCGTCCCGGACAACGACCGCTACGGGGCGGCGCCGCGCACGCGGCCAGCGCCCTGAATGCGCACACGATCGCGGTCAACGACGTCGGCCTCGCCTTCGTCACCGCGGCGCGGGCGCGCGGGGATGAGTTCGGCCCTTTGGCGTGGGTTCACGAGATCGCTCACCCGATCGGAACCACCCCCGGTCGCCGGGCCGAGCTGGTCATCGCCGACGCCATGCTGACCTACCTGCAACACCTCAAGGACGGTGGCATGGCCTTTCACTACCGCTTCCTCGAACTCGACCGTGCCACCCAACCCACCGCCGCGCTCGCCTCAAAGCTTGCCCGCTACGCGCGGCTGCACACCTACACCACCAAGAACAACAAGGAGCCCCAATGGCACCAGAGCTACCCCGTGTTTCCCGAAGTGCTGGTCATCCTGACCGGCGCACCCACCCCCGCGCTGAAACGCCGCGCCAAGACGGTCCTGGCCCTCTGCCAGGCCGACGCGCTGCTGCAACGCACACCGGAGGTGGCGGTCTCCATCGCCGTGCTCGACCAACTGGTCGAGCACGGGCCATGGGCGGAGATCTTCGACCGCCTCGGGTCCGACCAGCCGGTCCCTTGGACCGGCGACTCGGCATGACTCCGCTCCTCGATGACGGCCAACGCTGGCGCGTGATCGCCGGCGACACGCTGCAGCTGCTCCCCGACCTGCCCGACGCGTCGGTCGACGCCGTCGTCTGCGACCCGCCCTACGGCATCGACTTCCACAACCAGGAGTGGGACGGCAAGACCATCCGCCGAACCGCGCGTAGTCGCGGTGAGCGCTTGAGCAACGGGCAGGCCTTCGAGTACTGGACCACGAGCTGGGCCACCGAGTTCGGCCGCGTCCTCAAGCCGGGCGGCCACCTCCTGGCCTTCGGCGCCCCGCGGATGGCCCACCGCCTCATCAGCGGCGTCGAGGACAGCGGCCTGGAGATCCGCGACGTCCTGATGTGGCTGCACGGCCAAGGCATGCCCAAGTCCCGCCGACTACCCGACGGGCAGGGCACGGCGCTCAAGCCGTTCTACGAACCGATTCTGCTCGCCCGCCGCGCCCTGGAGGCTCCGGTCGCCGACAACGTCGCCCGGCACGGGACCGGGGCGATGAACACCGAGGCCTGCAGCCTTGACCCGGGTCCGGGCGAGAGCCGCCGGCGCTGGCCCGCGCACGTCGTGATGAGCCACAGCCCGGGCTGCCGACCGCGACGCTGCGCGCCGGGATGTCCCGCCGCCGTGCTCGAGGCCCAGCACGCCGGCGCCAGCCGCTTCCTCTATTGCGCCAAGGCCTCGCGGCGCGAACGCGACGCCGGATGCGAGCACCTGCCCGCCCGACCAACCGGCCTGTTTCCCACCGCGGCACGCGATGCTTCGGCGCCGGCGGTCCGCAACCCACATCCCACGGTCAAGCCCATTGCCTTGATGCGCTGGCTGGTGGCGCTGGTCTGCCCACCTGGTGGGCTCGTGCTCGACCCGTTCTGTGGCTCGGGTACCACCGGCGCCGCCGCCGTGCTCGAGGGACGGCGCTTCGTCGGCATCGAGCTCGACCCCCACCACGCCGACGTCGCCCGCGCCCGGATCACCCACTGGTCGCGACACGCCGGCGGCGAGGACACGGGCGGCCCGGAGGACCGGCCGCCGCGCCCTACCCGAGCCGGCCGGAGGCGGTCGGCATGAGCGACGACCGGCAGCCCGAGGTCGTCGTCGTCAGGCTGGACGCCCAGAGCGTCGATGACCTCGCGCACCGCGTCGCCGACCTCGTACACCAACAACGCCACGAGCCCGCGACGTCGGCCGGCGGTGAGACCGGGGTAGGGGAGCCGGGTCGTCTGCTGTCGGCCGCGCAGGTGGCGTCTCTGTGGGGTGTCGATCGCTCCTGGGTCTATGACCACGCCGACGAGCTCGGCGCCCTGCGCCTGGGCGCCGGCGTCCGGCCGCGGCTGCGCTTCAGCCCCGACCGCGTCACGTCCTACTTCGACTCGCAGCCCGAGCCCGAGCCTGCGCCGCCGCCGCGGGCGCCCAGGCGCAGGAGCCGAGGCCGGCATGTCCGACGATCGCCGGGGAGTGGTGCCGATTGCGCAGAAGGACTTCCCTTTCGACCCGATCCGGAGCTATCGTCGACGCATCAACCAAAACGGCCGGGCGGCGCTGAAACGCCCCCGGCCACGGCGCCGGAGAATCGGACTTCGGCGCGATGAGAAGCCTACTCCCGCCACTTCGGCGGGTCGGTCGGCTCGCTCGTCGACGCCCCCGCCCGCCTCACCGCCGCCACCCGCACTGGAGGTGAGAGACGTTGCAACGCAAGAAGGACGGCACGGTCCTTGACCGACCGCTGAAGAACGGTCGCAGCTTCGCTCTGCGCTTCCTGGCCTACGGCGAACGCGAGTACCTCACCCTCGGCACCGACCGCGACGGCTGGACGCGCGAGCAGGCCGAGACCGAGTTGGACAACATCATGGCCGACGTCCGGCGCGGCATCTGGGTCCCGCCCGACCGCAACAAGCCCAAGCCGTCAGCGGTGACGGTCGACGCGGCCGTGCCGACCTTCCACCAGTTCACCAGCGAGCGGCTGGCGGCACGGGAGCTCGAGGTGGAGGAGCGCACCTACGAGAACGACAAGTGGGCGTTGCAGCTCCATCTGCTGCCGTACTTCGCCCACTGGCGGATGTCGGAGTTCACCGTCGAGGCGATCGACGACTACCGCGCCTTCAAGGTCGCCCAAGCTGAGCAGCGACGCAAGGCCATCGCCGAGGGCAAGCCGATGCGCGACGACCGCGGCCAGCTCATCAAGCCGCTCTCAGCGCGCTCGATCAACCGCACGATCAGCACCCTGGGCTCCTACCTGGCCATTGCGGTGGACTACAAGTGGCTGCCCAGCAATCCGGCCGAAGGCCCGCGACGCCGGCTCAAGGTCAAGGCCAAGCCGCCGGTCCACCTCGACACGGTCGCGCAGATCCGTGCACTGCTCGACGTCGCAGGTGACCTCGACGCTTCGCCCCGCTGGCACTGCACCGACCGCCGCGCGATCGTCGCCACGCTGCTGCTCGCCGGTCCGCGCGCTCACGAGCTGGCCAACCTGCTCTGGCGCGACATCGACCTCGCCAACCGCCGCATCTTCATCGGGCGCTCCAAGACCGACGCCGGCCTGCGCGAGATCCCGATGTCCGCCCTCCTGCACGCCGAGCTGACCACACACAGGTCGCGCTGCGAGCACACCGGTCCGGACGATCTCGTCTTCGCCACCGGCACCGGCGGCAAGCGCGACAAGGACAACCTGCGCAACCGCATCCTCAAGCCGCTGCTCAGGCTCGCCGACGAGTTGCTGCTGGCAAGCGGTGAGGTCCCGCTGCCCAAGGGCGTCACCCCGCACAAGCTGCGCCACACCTTCGCCTCGATCCTGGTCGCCTGCGGCGAGGACCCCGCCAGCGTCATGGCCCAGCTCGGCCACACCGACCCCCGCTTCACCCTCCGGGTCTACACGCACCTGATGCGCCGCGACCCCGCTGAGCGCGCCCGCCTCAAGGCCTACGTCAACGCCGAGCCCGAAGCTCTCGCGCCGGACAAGCCGCCGCACGGCGCGAACCTCGAACTGGTGGCGGCATAGGCCATGTCCTTGCTCTTCACTCTCGCGCTGGGCTACGTGCTTTGGACGGTCGGCATCGACGCCGCGAACGCCGCCTGCTTCCTGCTGGTGGGGACGACAGCCGAAGTCCTCGCACTTCTCACGGTTGTCCTGGTCGTGATCTGGCTGGCGGCGGGCATTGTGCTCCGCCTCGGCGGAATCGGCGTCGCGGCGGTCGGCCTCCTGTTCGCGCTGCTTCGCCATCCGATCGGGCTGCTGATCGCCCCGCTCGGCGGCGTCCTGTGGGCCGCCGGCCACTGGCACTACGCGCTGCGCCACCACACCTACAAGTCGCCGCTGGCCCGGCGCTTGTTCATCGACCTGCTCCCCGACTGGGCCGACCCAACCCGCGGCTGGTCCATCTCAACCACCACCACAACCGACCATGACTAACGACAGCTCCACCGACCCGACGCGGCCGCTGGCGCCGCACACCACCGCCGAAGGTCTCGCCAATGCCCGCGTCGCCGCCGGCTGGGACGCTGGCGACGTCACCACGGTCTACCTACCGCGGCCGGTCGTGCAACGGCTCCTGGCCGATCGCGGCTGGACACGAGCCGATCCGCAGCGCCCGTGGCATGCGCCGACCGGCGAGCCCTTCTGGGATGTCGCCGAGGCGCTACAGATGGCGCTCAGCGCCGAGGCGCTCGATCCGACCCGCGGCCAGGATCGGCCCACGACGATCGACTCCGGGCCGCGTCGCGAGTTCATCAACAACATCTTGGCGCACGACACGTTGCTCGACGAGGTCGACGCCCTGCTCTACGAGCACGTCGTCGAAGGCGAGCATCGGCCCGCCGCCGTCGCGGCAACCCTTCGGCGGCTGACGCTGGCTGCCGTCACCGGCGCGACGCCGGAGGACTGGCAGGACGTCGCCGAGCACCTTATCGCCGACGTCCGCGAGCTCGAAGCCGACGCCCGGCACAACCCCAAGACCGACCGGCCTCGCTCGTCCGAGCGCTAGGCACAACCACCCCACACCGGAGGACCATCACCATGCCCACCAACAAGACCAGCGCCGACAAGGCAGACAAGGCAGACACCGCCCAGCGCCTCCTCGAAGCGCTCACCGAGAAGCCCGAATCGACCGCCGCTGAGCTCGCCGAGGCCACCGGCCTCGGACGTTCGACCATCAGCAGGCTGCTCGCCAAGCTGCAGCGCGACGACCAGGTCACCCGCACGCGCGGCGAGCGCGACGGCCGACGCCGCGGCGCCGACCAGTGGTCCAAGACGACCAGCGAGCGCCTGCGTCCCGGCCAGCTCGACGACATCGTCATGAAGCACATGCTCACGCTCACCGAGCCCGCCGGATCCGTGGCGGTCGGCCGCGCGCTCGGCCGCTCGACCGGCGCGGTGGCCAACTGCATGAAGCGCCGCGCCAAGGTCGGCGATCTCAAGCAGGTCGAGGACAAGCCGCTGCGCTACGAGGCCAGCCGGGTCTAGCATCCGAGACCGGTCAATGAGCTCGACGGGGCCCGGGCTGCCTTGCATACCGCCCTTCGTTGTCCAAGGGGCGGGCAGTTGTCCGTGGATGTGCAGGCGGGGCCCCTAGGCGCACCACCGGACGGTCAGGCCTAACCTCCGCGAGTGGGCACAGCGTCGGCTTGCCGAACTCGGCGACGGGTCGTAGGGCACCGCTCGCGCCTTTACCCTCTGAGATATGGCGCGTTGGCGTAGCGGCGAGAAGCTCGGCTGGGGGCGCTTCGGCGTGGTGTTCGCCTGTCGGGATGCCGGAGCCAACGACAGCGGCGATGACTACGCGATCAAGTACCTGCAGACCGACTGGGTGAAGGTGCCCGAGGCGGTCAAGCGTTTCCGACGTGAGGTCGAGATCCTGAAGAGCCTCGATCACCCGAACGTCATGAAGGTGGTCGGAGAGGGCACTCGGTCGTCCGACGGCGTCCCGTTCTTCGTGATGCCACGCGCCGCCGACGGAAGCCTGAAGACGGCGATCGAGGGCGGTCGCACGGCGGACGAGAGCTGGACCGTCGGCATCTTCCGCGACGTCCTCACCGGCGTGGCGCACGCTCATGAGCGTGGCGTGCTTCACCGCGATCTCAAGCCGAGCAACGTGCTGATCTCGGCCGGTGTTCCGTTGGTCGCCGATTTCGGTATCGCCAAGCAGATCGACGTCGACGGCACGACGCTGACGCGCACCGCACAGGAGCTAGGAACGCTGCGCTACATGGCTCCCGAGCAGTCCGCCGACGCCAAGCGCGCACAGCCGGCGGCTGACGTCTACGCGCTAGGCAAGATCCTCGCCCACATGCTCACGGGCCACGAGCCCACGCCGCTGATTGTCTACCTGACCGACGTTCCGGAGAAGTTCCGCTGGTTCATCGACAAGTGCTGCCGCGACGAGCCTGGAGAGAGGTTCGCTGACGCCGGCGATGCGCTCAGCCGATTCGAACAGCTCCTCCAGACGCCCGAGGTGGTGTTGCCACCGCTGGAACGCGGCAAGGAGCTTGCCGACGAGGCTGCCGCGGCGATCGGCGAGGACGACGAGGCCGAAGCCATCGAAGCGCTCGACGCCCACCTGCGGACCTACGCCAGGGACGAGGCGCTGTACCGCCGCGTCGTGCCGCACATCGCGAAGTCGGCGATGCGGCGCTGGGCGGCTGGCCAGCCCCACAGCTTCCGCGAGTTGATGCGCAACTACGACCGCCACATCAGCCAGAACGGAGACCTGTCCTTCGACTACTGCGACACCGTCGCCGACTTCCTCCAGTTCGTGTTCGGCATCACCACCGACCTCGCCGTGCATCGACTGGTGATCACCCGGCTGCTGGAGGTGGGCGTCAGCCACAACCGCTGGCACGTGCGCGGCGTCGCCGTCGAACTGCTCGCGTCGCTGACCTCTACGTCTGAGGTGGCGGCTGCCGTCGAGGTGATCGACGACCATCACCGCGCCGCATCCTGGGTGGCGGAGCCCGCGCTCAAGCGCCCGCTTCGTGCGCCGATCGCCGAGGCGCTCAGGCGCGCTGCCGCCTCGCCTGAGGCGGTGGGCTGGTGAGCGACACGCGCGACCAGAGCACCTTCGGCTGCAACGGGCGACCACCGGGCGCGGTGAAACCCTCGGCCTCCAGTGCGGTCGCCACCTTCCTAATGGACATGGACTTGCTCGTCGCCTGTCGAGTAGGCGCGTCCTGACGGGTTACCCGGTGCGACTCTCGCGGAGTTCCCGGTCGTGGGCCTTGAGCGCTTCTTTGGCCTCTTCGAGGCGCCCGGCGTCGCGCGCCTCGCGGATGCTCTCCAGCGCCTTCTGGCCGTAGCGCGGGTGCTCCTGGCTGCCCATCTTGAATACCTTGAAGCTGGCCTCGTCGGAGCGGATACCGAGGAGGTGGATAAGGGCTCGCAACTCGTAGGCCGTCAAGCCGGTGTGCTTCACGAGGTTCTGCGCGTCGCCCTTTGACGCGCTGAGGTAGAACGGGTAGCGGTCCAGCTCGTTGTACTTGAGCGTCGTCATTGCGTCCTCGGCGCCGGGCTCGCCTGGCTTGACGATGCGCATTGCCGTGGCGTCGCCCTTCTTGACGATTCGCAAGTTGTAGGTCAAGCCTTCGTCCTCCTCCAGGGAGAGGCGCGCCAGCCCTGGCAGCAGCTTCGACCAGTCCCGCTCTTTCTGCACGTGCTTGGCGAACCTCTCGACCTCGGCCTCGGTCGGGTGCTCGACGTCGCCCATCGGGTCGGCCGCGACCTGCTCGGAGACCATGAGCGTGCGCAACAGCGCGTTGGCTTCGGCATGGCGGCGCTGGCCCGGCTTGAGCAGGCTCCGGACTCGCTCCACGTCGTTGCCGGTCAGGATGTGCAGCTCGCGCGGCGGGTTGGCGCTGATGGGCAGCATGCGCCCGGCGAACGTTGGGTAGTCGGCGAGGCGCTCACCGAAGACGCGGAAGAGCACGTCGTCGAAGAGCCGCAAGCCGCTGGCGGCATCGAGGTAGAGCCGCTCCTCGGTGACGTCGGCTCCCTGGTGCTGCACGCCGTCGCGCTGAGCGTCGATGGTGGCAGCGACTATCGCCTCGCTCTCGTCCAGGAGCCCCATGCTGCGGACGATGTTCAGGCACGTCTTAAACGAGTATGCGAAGCCTGAGCCCTTGTCCTGGATGGTCTTGCGGTCCTCCCAGATGACCGCCTTGAACAGCATCTCGAACGCGTGCTGCAAGTTCAGCAGCACGCCCTGCGTCCGGGCGGTCGGCGACGGACGGTTGAAGACCTCGACCGCCAGCGTCAGCGACTCCATCGCGGTGCTGCGGAGCTTTCGGGTACGGCGTTTCACAACCACTAAGGATCGCACCCGGTGCTGACAGCTACTCCCAGCCTCAGCCCAGAACGAGTTGCTTCCTGCTCGCGGCCGCGGTCGCGGACGGCGGCGAAACGGCCAACCGGCTCGCGCTGCAGGACGAGTTCGTGACGATGCTCGCCACGCTGGCGCAGGCCGGAACGACCTAGCTACCGCGTACAACGCTCTCGGAGCTCTGCAACTGACCCTGGTCGATGTGCCGCCAGGCCGCCGGGTTACCGTCGCGATGGTGTCCAGAAGTGAGCCGACTTTCATACGGCCGTCCCCGGCCTGAAACTGTGACAGGCGACGTATCGCTATGCGAGTAAGGTGGCTCCTTGCGCGGCGCCCTGGCGCAACGGGAACATCCATGCGGCTTAACGCCTGCACCCTTTCCGCCGAATCGTCTGAGGTGTCGGTCCCCATATGCGATGCAAGAAGCCTGCGCCGCAAAAGCGGCCTGTTGCAGCACACGCGGCGGTCCGCGTAGCCCTGTGTCTGCCCCTCGGCGCTGGCGCGGATAGAAGGTGCTCGTCGCGGGTGAAGACCAATGCGCCGCTCGTTTGGAACGCAGCGGTATGGCTTGTCTTGCCGCTCGCTGGCCGATTGCGTAGAAAGCGGTTAGATTGCAGCGATTCCGGCTGACCGACGACGCCGAGCGACCGTGAAGGCCCATGCCGGCACTCTCTGAGCTCCTGCCCGGAGTTCGTCACTTCCGAGTGCCGCTCGTCGCGGGCGCGATTGTACTCCTGGCTCTTACGGTAGCCGTATTACCCAGGTTTCCTGATCAAGCTCATGCGCACGGACTGATCGCAACGCTCATCGATCTGCACCATAGTCTTAGCCCCATAGCCCAAGGACTAATCGTGTCATCGAGTGCGTACATCCTCGGTGTGGTGGTTCAGTCTGTCTTGCCAGTCACGGCGATGTTGCGATCGCTGATGCTGCGTGCATACATTTTCGACGTATATCCGTGGCCTTCAAGCCCCACTAGTGTCCACAAACTTCGCCAGTGGGTGACCGACGAACTGCGCGCGGGAATCAGCACTGTCGAGGCCGGGCACGGTCGGCGACTTGAGGTTCTACTAGCAACGCCAGGACTGCTCGAGCACGGTCCGTTCGACTGCCTTGTCGCAGAGGACGTTCCGACCTTCGTCGACAAAGCACGCGCAGAGGAGTACAGCCCGGCTGATCCCGCGATGGCCCAACTGTTAGCCGACATGATCAGAAATCTGCGCGGCGAGGAGTCGCTGACACGACGACGTTTGATGGGAGCCGAATCACAATGGTTCGCGGAGATCGATCGACTGCGTTCCGAGTCGGAGTTCCGCATGACTATTGCGCTTCCTTTGGTCGGGCTAGGAGCAGTCTGCGGTCTCGCAGAGGATAATTGGACGCTTGGTTCGACGATTATCGTCGGGGCAACCCTGATGGCCGCCGTCCTGCTGGGCCAAGGTTACGGCTTGGCACGCGAGGCCGGCGACGCCCTTAGCGAAGCGATAGTGGTCGGTCGTGTCATCCCGCCGTGCATAGATCGCTTCCGCCGTGAGACAAGATGGCTCGCCGACGAG
>JAOPZG010000435.1 GCA_025964215.1 Conexibacter sp. | reverse complement strand
GCGAGCCGGATCAGACGCCGCTCGTGGACGCGTGCCAGTCGATCGCGACCGTCCTGCAGGCGGGGCAGCTCGTGGTCTTGGAGTCAACGACCAACCCGGGCACGACCCGCGAGCGGGCGCTGCCGATCCTCGAGGAGTCCGGCCTGCGCGCCGGGGTGGACTTCCACCTGGCCTTCTCGCCCGAGCGCGTCGATCCGGGCCGCACCGACTGGACGTTGAAGACGACGCCCAAGATCGTCGCCGGCCTCACCGACACCTGCGGCAACGCGGCCGAGGCGCTCTACGCGCTCGTCTGCGACCAGCTCGTGCGCACCTCGGAGCTCGAGAGCGCCGAGATGGCGAAGCTGCTCGAGAACATCTTCCGCTCGGTCAACATCGCGCTGATCAACGAGATGGCCGAGCTCGCCGACCGGATGGGCATCGACATCTGGGAGGTCATCGACGCGGCCTCGACCAAGCCCTACGGCTTCATGCGCTTCGAGCCGGGCCCCGGCATGGGCGGCCACTGCCTCCCCGTCGACCCGTTCTACCTCTCCTGGAAGGCGCGCGAGCACGACTTCGCCACCGAGTTCATCGAGCTCGCCGGCAAGGTCAACCAGCACGCGCCCTACCTCGCGGTCGAGAAGGTCGAGCTCAAGCTCAACGACATGGGCATGCCCGTGAAGGGCACGCGCATCGGCATCCTCGGCGTCTCCTACAAGGGCGGCGTCGGTGACATCCGCGAGAGCCCGGCGCTGAAGATCATCAAGCGCCTCGGCGAGCTGGGGGCGGAGATCGCCTACCACGACGCGTACGTGCCGGAGCTGACGCAGTTCGACCTGCGCAGCGGCTCGCTCGAGGAGGTCGCCGAGTTCGCCGACCTGCTCGTCATCGTCACCGCCCACCCGGGCGTCGACCACATCGGCATCGCCGACCGGCACGAGGTCGTCGACCTTCGCGGGGTCACCCGCCGCCAGCGCGTCACGGCTCGCCCGCCGCAGCGCGTGTCCCTGAAGTCCGTCAAGGCGGCCTGAGGTAACACCATGAAGCGTTTGCTGATCATCGCTGACCACTCGCTGGTCGTCCACGCCATCCGCCTGGCCCTGCGCCAGACCGCCGGCTTCAAGGTCGTCGGCTTCATCGACGGCCGCCAGAGCGCCCAGCACCACCTGCTCGAGGCACAGCCCGACATCGTCCTCGTCGACGACATGCACGTGCGCCAGCACGCGCTCGACCGCCTCCGCGAGGTCATCGAGCACGCGCCGAACGCCAAGGCGCTGCTGCTCTCCGGCCAGATGGACGAGGAGTCGCTCGACGAGGTCTTCGAGGCCGGCGCCACCGCCGTCCTCTCCAAGGCCGTGCACCCGGTCGCGCTCGGCACGCTGCTGCGCGAGGTCGTGCAGGAGAACATCGTCCACCGCCCGCGCCGCACGCGGTCGGCGGCCGTCGCCGAGGACTGCCCGCTCACCACGCGCGAGCTGGAGATCCTCCGCCTCGCCTCGCAGGGCTACACCAACGGGCGCATCGCCCGTGAGCTCTGGGTGACCGAGCAGACGGTGAAGTTCCACCTGTCGAACACGTACCGCAAGCTCGGCGTGGCCAACCGCACCGAGGCCAGCCGCTACGCGCACCTGCACGATCTGGTGGTGCCGCATGAGCAGCTCGCGTCCTGAGGGCGCGACGGTCGCGGCACTCGCGCCGAACCGGGCGCGCTCGGCTCGCCAGGAGCAGCAGCTGCCCCGGTTGGAGAACGGGCGCACCGCGCTGCTCGCGATCACCGACGCGTTCGCGCTCTTCGTCGCCGGCGTCGCGACCTTCACGCTCGCCAACCAGGTCGCCGGGCCCGCGATCGTCTCCCCGCAGTGGGCGACGGGGCTGCTCGCCCTCGGCGCGCTGATCGGCTGGATCGCGCTCTTCACCATCTACGGCCTCTACGAGCGCCAGAGCTCGACGATCGTCGCCTCGACGTTCGACGAGACCGCGACGATGCTCAACGCGCTGATGGCCGGCTCGCTGGTCATGCTGCTCGCGGGCCAGGGCCTGCAGCGCGTCGCCGGCATCAAGGTCTACTCGCCGTCGGAGGCCGTGCTGTTCCTGGCCTTCGCGCTGGCCCTCGTGCCGGCCGCGCGCTGGACGGTGCGCAACCGCCTGCTGCACGGCGTCGTGCGGCCGCGGCGCGCGCTGATCGTCGGCGCCGGCGCCACCGGGCGCCTGATCGAGTCGAAGATCGCCGCGCACCCGGACTACAACCTGCAGGTCGTCGGCTTCCTCGCCGACGGCACCACCGAGGGCGCCGACGACGTCCTCGGCTGCGCCGCCGACCTCACGCGCGTCGTCGACGAGCACGAGATCGACTGGGTGGTGCTCGCGGGCGCCGACACGGCGACCCACTACGAGGAGACGCTCGAGATGGTCCGGCGCGTCCGCCGCCCGGACGTCCACCTCTCGATCGTCCCGACCTACTTCGAGCTCTTCGCGTCCAACGCGACGATCGAGGACCTCCAGGGGATCCCGGTCGTGAGCCTCCCGCCGATGCGCCTCTCGCGCAGCGCGCGGGTCCTCAAGCGCTCGTTCGACCTGACCGCCTCGCTGCTCGGCCTGCTCGCGCTGAGCCCGCTGCTGCTGGTCGCCGCGATCGCGATCAAGCTCGACAGCCGCGGCCCCGTCTTCTTCCGCCAGGTCCGCAACGGCCGCGGCGGCAAGGCCTTCAAGATCATCAAGTTCCGCTCGATGGTCGACGGCGCCGAGGGCCAGCGCTTCGACCTGGCCCACCTCAACCAGATGGACGGGCCGCTCTTCAAGATCCAGGCGGACCCGCGCATCACCCGCACCGGCGCGTTCCTGCGCAAGTGGCGCATCGACGAGCTCCCGCAGCTGTGGAACGTCGTGCGCGGCGAGATGAGCCTGGTCGGCCCGCGGCCCTTCGTGGTCCACGAGGCCGACAAGATCACCGGCTGGGCGGGACGCCGGCTGGAGTCCCTGCCCGGCATCACCGGCCTCTGGCAGGTGCTCGGCGGCAACGACCTCTCCTTCGAGGAGATGGTGAAGCTCGACTACGTGTACACGACCAACTGGTCGCTGCTGTGGGACATCAAGATCCTGTCGCAGACGCTGCCGGTGGTCCTGGGCCGACGGGGTGCTTACTGATGCAGGTCTTCGTGATCCCGGCGTTCAACGAGGAGGA
>JAOPZG010000421.1 GCA_025964215.1 Conexibacter sp. | reverse complement strand
CGGCGTCGGCGAGCTGCGCCGCGCACGCGACGACGACGTCGTGGTCGAGCCCGGCGCGCGGCACGCGCTCAGGCCACCCGCGCGATCGCGGCGTCCATCGCGGCGCCCGGCGCCTCGACGGCCTTGCCGTGCCCGGGCGCCAGCCGCGCCGGGTCGAGCGCGCGCAGGATCCGCGCGCTCTCGACGTCGATCTCCGGGCTCCACGTGCCCATGCGGGTCAGCGGGAAGCGCGGGTAGGCCTTGGCGCTGCTGGCGACGCCGCCGATCGTGGAGAAGACGTCGCCGCCGTAGATGGTGGTGTCGCGCGTGTCGAGCAGCGCGATGTGGCCCGGCGTGTGGCCGGGGGTCGCGACGACCTGGAGCGAGCCGATGGCGTCGCCGTGGACGACCGTGCGCGTGGGCACCGTCTCAGCGCCGGGGTAGCTGCCGGCGAGCTTGCGCTCGGGCTCGCCGGGGTCCAAGGACTTGTCCTTGCGCAGCAGCCGCGCGTCGCGTGCCGAGATGATGACCTCGGCCTCCGGCAGCGCCGCGTGCAGCTCGTCGAGCGCGCCGATGTGGTCGCCGTGGGCGTGCGTGAGGACGATCCGGACGATCGGCGCGCCGAGGCCCTCGGCGGCGGCCAGGATCTTCTTGCCGGCGCCCTTCATGGTGGTGTCGATCAGGGTCAGGCCGTCGTCCTCGGGGACGAGCCACGCGTTGACGAAGCCGAAGCGGGTGAAGCGGTGAGGTGCGGAGGCGTTGAGCATAGTCGTATGACTAACAGTCGTAGTTTTGTCTGTCAAGCCGCCTCGCGGACCGTGAGGCTCAGCCGCCGCCGAGCAGGAACGACGCGTGGACGGTGCCGTCCGGCGCCACGACCCAGCGATGCGCGCGGTCCTCCAGGACCGCGTGCGGCCCCGGCTGCGCGGGCGTGCGGAACTCCACCTCGGCGTCGAACGCCTCCGGGTCGGCGGCACGCGCGAGCAGCTCGTCCTCGACCACGGCCCAGTAGGCCGCGTTGTTGATGTGGTCGGCGATGTCGAGCTCGGTGGAGCGGAACGTCCACGGCCGGGAGGCCGCGCCCGCGGGCGGCGCCGCGTGGCGCAGCCGCGCCTTGACCTCGCGCCCCGCGGCCGAGGGCCCGTAGAGCGCGAGCTCCCGCTCGGAGAACGGCGTCGGGCGCAGGCTCGCCGGATCGAGGTGGACCCAGAGCGCGACCGCCTCGACCAGTCCGCCGCCCGGCGTCGCGATCGTCGTGCGCCGCTGCGCCCACATCCGCCCGACGCCGGAGCAGAACGTCATCGCGGACGCGGTCTCGCCGAAGCGCGGGAAGCGCGTGACCGACAGCCGCGTGCGGCGCACGACCCAGAGCGCCGCCTCGCCGAGGCCGGCGTCGACGACGTCGGCCAGCGCGACGTCCTGGAGCCAGCGCGCGAGCGCGTCGAGCCGCACCCGGCCGCTCGGCGCCGTGTCGGCGAGGCCGACGGCGACGGGCTGCTCGAAGCGGCGACCGGCGCCCGGATGGGCGACCAGCTCGTCGAAGGCGGCGGAGACGCTCACGCGCCGCGCAAGTTAGCGGCCGCGGAGCAGGACCAGCGAGCCGGTGCCCGGCCAGACGCGGTCGCTGCCCGGGAACCTCGCCAGGATCTCGAGCCGCGTCCAGGCCCGCGCGGCCTTCGGCAGGACCAAGGTGATGGTGTAGCTCGCGTGGCCGGCGCGCAGGCGCAGGCTGGTGAGCGTGGTGACGGTCTTGTGGCCGACGCGGGCCTGCACGCGGACGCTCAGCGAGCCGGTGGCGGAGGAGGAGACGCGGCTGCGCACCGTGAGCTTGCGGCCGTCGCGCGAGAGCCGCGCCTTGGCGACCGCGAGGTCCGGGCGGAGCTTCGTGACGGTCACCGTCGGGCGGCTCTGGGCGCTGACGTCGGGGCCGACGGGCGCGGGGGTGAGCTCGGGCGTGGACGGGACCACGGCCGTCACGGGCGGCGTCGGCGCGACGGGCACGGGGTCGACCGGGGTCGGCGTCGGGTCCGTCGGGGTCGGGTCGCTCGGGATCGGATCGGCCGGCGTCGGCGGGTCCGGATCCGCCACCACGGTCCCCCGCCCGCTCAGCGCGATCATCCGCGAGCCCGCGCCGGACGTCGTGGCGATCCGCCAGGCGCTCGACGCGTCGGTCGCGCTCACCGGCGCGAAGGCCACCCGCAGCGCCAGCGCGCCGCCCGCGGGGATCTCGGTCCCCACCGGCAGCGGGTCCTCCACCGTGAACGGCGCGCCCGCCGGAGGCTCGGAGGCGAGCACGCGCAGGACGCCGGGCCCGGCGTTGCGCAGGGTCACCGTCCCCTCGCGCATCTGGCCCACCGGCACGTCGCCGAAGGCCCAGCCGGCGTCCGGGTCGACGCCCAGCGCGCCCGAGGTGATCGCGTTGGCGCTCAAGGCCACCGTCTTGCTCCCGGCGCTCGTGCGCAGCGTCAACGAGCCGCTCACCGCGCCCGGCGTCGAGGAGGAGAACGTGACGTGGACGTCGCGCGAGCCGCCCGCGGCGATCGTCGTCCCCGCGGCCGGCGCGTCGGTCACCGCGAACGGCGCGCCCGGCGCGTCGAGCCCCGAGATCGTCAGCGGCAGGTCGCCGTCGTTGCCGAAGGTCACGGTCGCGCTGCCGGTCGAACCGAGCACGGTGTCGGGCACCGCCACCGCAGCCGGACCCGTCAGCTGCGCCGGCGCCACGCCCGTCCCGCTCACCGCGATCGTGTGGACGCCGCTGCCGTCGCCCGCGTTGATGATCCACGCGTCGCTCACCGTCCCGGACGCCGCCGGCGTGAACGTGATCCGCAAGGTCTTGCTCGTCCCCGCCGCGATCACCGTCGCCTCGTCGAGCGCATCCAGGACCGCGAAGCGCGCGTTCGTCGGCGGCTTGGACTTGGTGATGGTCATCGGGCTGCCGCCCGTGTTGCCGATCGTCAAGGACACCGTCTTGCTCTGCCCGACCGTCACCGACCCGAACGCCCACCCGGCGGACGGCGAGAGCGAGAGCTTCGGCCCCGTGCCCGCGCTGCCCGAGAGCCCGACGACCTTCTCCCCCGCCGTCGTCTCCAGCGTCAAGTCATCGCTGTAGTCCCCCACCGCCGTCGGCTGGTAGTGGACGGTGACGTTGATCGACTGGCCCGGCGCGATCACGGTGCCGGCCGCCAGCCCGCTGTCGACCGAGAACGGCGCGCCCGGCAGCGTCACGCCGGTGATCGTCAGCGACTGCCCGCCGCCGTTGCCGAAGGTCACGACCGAGGCCGCCGACGTGCCGACGACCGCGCCACCGAAGGAGACGATCGGCGGCGAGGCGGTGAGGACCGCGGCGGTCGCCTGGCCGACGCCGTTCAAGCTGAAGGTGAAGACGCCCTTGTCGGTGGTGACGGTCAGCGTGCCGGCCGCCGAGCCCGGCGCGGTCGGCGTGAAGTCGACTGGGACGGTGATCGTCGAGCCGTCGGCGAACGTCCCGCCGAGGCCGAGCCCCGTGGTGCGCGCCACGAAGGCCGACGGCGACGCGGAGATCGCCGTCACCTTCACGCTGCCGCTGATCGTGAGCTTCACGTTGGCCGTGCTCGTCGTCTGTACCGTCGTCTGCGGGAACGTCGTCGCCGGCGCCTGCACGTTGGCCTTGACCGGCGCGCCGAACGCGAGCACGTGGCCGTTGCGCGTCCCGACGTAGAGCCGGCCGCTGCCGACGCCCGGCGTCGCGAACTTCGTGCTCACGCCGAGCGGGAAGCTCCGCCGCAGCCGCAGGTGGCCGTTCACCGGGACCGCGTCGTAGGCGCGCAGCTGCCCGCCGGTGCCGCTGCCGTCGGGCGACCAGATGACCCACAGCGTCGCCGTGCCCGAGGTCGTCCCGTCGGAGGTGATGATCGGCGCGCCGGAGCCGAAGCCGAAGGCGTCGTCGGACTGGACGGGCGCGTCGAGCGACGGCGTCCCGTTCGCGGCCTTGCGGTAGCGGTAGAGCTTCAGGTAGCCCGAGGAGCCGCCCGGCGCCGGGTTCTCGCCGCCGCTCGGCGACGCGGTCGGGATCGCGATCCAGCCGCCGTCGCCCGGCCACACGCCCGGCCGCGACCAGACGCCGCCGTACGGGCCGACGCGCGCGAGGACGTCGTCGCCGTGGCCGATGCCCATCCCGATGCCGCCGAGGTTGTCGCGGTTGAGCAGGTAGACGTAGCCCGCCTTGCCGACCGCGACGCCGACGTGCGGGAACTGCGTGGTGCCGAAGGTGTCGTCGCGCAGCGCCGTGACGCCGCCCGAGGCGAAGTCGGCGTCGTAGTCGTCGAGGTGCGCCGCGTCGGAGGGCGCGAAGAAGTCGCCGGCCTTCAGCGTGCCGTCGCCCTGGACGTCGAGCCGGACGATCGACTCCCCGAACATCCCGCTCGGCGTGTCGCTCGGCCCCTCGGGCGAGCCGCCGTTGCCGGTCGAGACGAACAGGCGCCCCGCGCCGTCGGACATCAGCCCGGCGCCGGACTGCCAGATGCCCGCGCCGTTGCCGGTGGTGACCGCGCTCCAGCGCGCCTTGGTCACGCCGGCGGTGCTGATCCCGAAGACCCAGCCCTGGTAGGGCGGGAAGTCGCAGTGGCCGCCGAAGCCGAGGTAGACCACGCCGTTCATCAGCAGCAGGCCGGGGCGCTGCAGCTCGGTCTTGGCCTGGAAGGTGATGCCGGGCGCGTTCTGCGCCGTGCCGCTGATGAGCGTCGGGAAGCCGCTGCGCACCGCGCCGGTGCTCGCGTCGAGCGCGATGAGGTAGTACGCCGCGTCGGTGGTGCTCCCCGGCGCGTAGGTCTTGTAGGTCAGGTAGATCGTGTTGGTCGTCGTGTCGATGACCGGCGTCGCGGTGACGCCGAGGTCCGGCGTGAGGTCCGCGCAGCCGATCAGGTCGGCCGGGAAGGACGGGCCGAGGTTGCGCGACCACTTCTTCGCGCCCGTCTCGGCGTCGAGGCTGTAGACCTGGTTGCGCTCGGTGGCGACGATGACGCTCGTGCCGGTGACCAGCGGCTGCGCGTAGACCTGGCCGTCGACCGCGGCGTCCCACATCTGGCCGAAGGTGCTGCTCGCGGCCGCGTCGGGCGAGAGCGACGGCTGGTTGGAGTACCAGCCGTCGCGGAGGTCGCCGCCGCTGTTGGTGATCCCCGAGGCGGACGCGCCGCCGGCGGTGATCGTGCTCAGGAGCAGCGCGGCGCAGATCGCCTTGACGATCCGGCGCGGTCCCCGACGTCCGTGTCGTGTCCCTGCCATCGGTGAGTCACTGTGGCGCATTCGCTGCGCCGGTGCCTAGACCAACGGTCAGTCAGAGGCGCCCGGCGTCCAGCAAGCGACGTAAGAACCTCTGGGTCTCCGGGTGCTCGGGCGCGGCGAACATGACCTCGGCGCTGCCCCGCTCGACGATCTCGCCCTCGTGCAGGAAGCAGACCTCGTCGGCCACCTCGCGCGCGAAGCCCATCTCGTGCGTCGCGATCAGCATCGTCATCCCGCTCGCCTTCAGGTCGGCGACCCGGTGCAGGATCTCGCCGACGAGCTCGGGGTCCAGCGCGCTCGTGACCTCGTCGAGGTGGAGCGCGCGCGGCTGGGTGGCGAGCGCGCTGACGATCGCGACGCGCTGCTGCTGGCCGCCGCTGAGGTGGTCGGGGTAGTCCTCGGCGCGGCCCTCGAGCCCGAAGCGGGCCAGCAGCTCGCGGGCGCGCTCGCGGGCCTCGGCCTTCGGCACGCCGTGCGCGCGCACCGGCGCGAGCGTGATGTTGTCCACCACGCTCAGGTGCGGGAACAGGTTGAAGGCCTGGAAGACCATGCCGAGGCGCTTGCGCACGCCGGGGGGCGCGACCGACGGGTCGGTGATGACCTCGCCGTCGAGCAGGACGTCGCCGTCGTCGATGTCCTCGAGCAGGTCGATGCAGCGCAGCAGCGTCGACTTCCCGGAGCCCGAGGCGCCGATCAGCGCGATCGCCTCGTGCTCGGCCACCGCGAGGTCGATCCCGCGCAGGACCTGGCGCTCGCCGTAGGCCTTGGTGACGCCGCGGACCTCGAGGACCGGCGGGGCGCTCACGCGGCTGACCGCATGACGATGGACTCGTTCGCTGTCCGGTGATGGGTCGTCATGCGGCCACCTCGACCACGCCGCGCACGCGCCGGGACTTGGCCTGGAGGTGGTCGACGACCCGCGCCATCGGGATCGTCACGAAGAGGTAGAGGACGGCGGCGGCGACCAGCGGCGTGTAGACGAAGTTCGACGCCGCGTCGATCTGCGCGACGCGGAAGGCCTCCATCGGGCCGAGGAACGAGACCAGCGCCACGTCCTTCTGGAGCGCGATGAAGTCGTTCAACAACGGCGGGACCACGCGGCGGACGGCCTGCGGCACGATCACGTGGCGCAGCGCCTGCCCGCGCGTCAGCCCGAGCGCGAGCGCGCCGGCCATCTGGCTCGGGTGGACCGCGTCGATGCCGGAGCGGTAGACCTCGGCGACGTAGCCCGAGTAGGAGAACGTCAGCGCCATGCCGCCGAGCACGAGCGCGTCGGTCGGGAGGCCCTTGAGGTCGAGCGCCGGAACGCCGAAGCCGACGAGGTAGACGAGCAGCACGACCGGCACGCCGCGCGCCACGTCGCAGAAGACCGCGGCCAGCAGCCGCAGCGGGAAGAACGCGGGCGCGCGCGTGGTCCGCACGAGCGCGACGACCAGGCCCAGCACCAGCACGCACGCCTCGACGATCACGAACAGCTTGACGTCGAGCCAGAAGCCCTTCAGGACGTCGGGGAACGAGTCCTTGAGGTCGTCCCACGCGAAGTAGGTGGTCCGGACCTCGTGCCAGCCCGGCGAGGTGACGAGGATCGCGGCGAGGCCGCCGAGGACGACCAGCGTCGAGAGCGCCGAGATCGTCGTCCGGCGCTGCGCGCGCTGCCGCTTGGCGGCGGCGCGCACCTGCTGACGGGACGTCGTCAGCGCAGCTCCGGCGCGCCGGCGGCGGCGCCCATCCACTTGGCCTCGATCTGCTTGAGCTCGCCGGACTTCGTGAGCGTGCCGATCGCCTTGCTGACGCACGGGGTCAGCGACGAGCCCTTCTGGAGCAGCGCGCCCCAGGCGTCGCCGCCGGGCGCGTCGAACTGGCCGACGATCTTGGAGTTCTCGACCTGCGCGGCCGTGAGGTAGAAGGCGGTCGGGAGGTCGACGACGACCGCGTCGACCCGGCCGATCTTCAGCGCGCGGACCGTGTCGTTGGAGTCGTTGAAGACCTGCGGCTGGGCCGAGGGCTGGATCGTCTGCGTCGTCGCGTCGAGGCTCGTCGTGCCGATCTGGACGCCGAGCTTGGCCGACTTGAGGTCGGCGAGCGAGGTGGCCTTCGCGGCCGCGGACTTGTCGAGCGCGACCACGGCCTGCGGGGCCGTGTAGTACGGCGTCGAGAAGTCCACGCGCTTGGCGCGCTTGGGCGAGATCGAGATCTGGTTGACGTCGAAGTCGAACTTCTTCGGGCCGGGCGCGTAGGACGAGTTGAACGGCTCGACCGTCCACTTGACCTCGGTCGGCGCGAAGCCGAGCTGCTTGGCGATCGCGAACGCGACGGCGCTCTCGAAGCCCTTGCCGTTGGCGGGCTTGTCGTCGACGAAGTACGGCGGGTAAGCCGGCTTGTCGGTGGCGATCGTGAGCTGGCCGCTGTTGACCAGCTTGAGGCTGGCCTTCTGGCAGCTGTCGGCGGCGGTGGTGGTCGTGGCTTGCGTGGAGGCGGCCGACGACGAGCTGCTGTCGTCGTCGCTGCTGCCGCACGCGGCGAGCATGAGGGCGGCGCCGGCCAGGACGGCGGCCAGCAACGGGCGAAGGGGCTTCATGGTGGCGCTCCGGGGGCTCGGACCGTCGGCAACGTCCTGTTGCCGATCGGGTTTCGGGGTGTTCAATCTACCGCGCGGGCGGGCGCGCCGATCGTACGCTGCTAGCGTCGAGCGCATGGTCCGCCTCTCAGTCCTCGATCAGTCGCCGATCAGGGAGGGCGGGACGGGGTCGCAGGCGCTGCACGACACGATCGACCTCGCGCGGCTGGCCGACCGCCTCGGCTACCACCGCTACTGGGTCGCCGAGCACCACGGCGGGCCGATGCTCGCGGGGCCGAGCCCGGAGGTCCTGATCGGGCCGATCGCGGCCAACACCCAGCGGATCCGCGTCGGCAGCGGCGGCGTGATGCTCCCGCACTACTCGCCGCTGAAGGTCGCCGAGAGCTTCAGCGTCCTGGCCGGGCTCTTCCCGGAGCGCATCGACCTCGGCCTGGGCCGCGCGTCGGGGACCGACCCGCTGACGACCTACGCGCTCCAGCGCGACCGCCGCTCGGCCGCGCCCGACGACTTCCCCGACCAGCTCGTCGAGCTGCTCGCGTACTTCAGCGGCACGTTCCCCGAGGGCCATCGCTTCGCGCGCCTCGCCGAGCTGCCGGGCCGGCCCGAGCTGCCGGAGCCGTGGCTGCTCGGCTCCTCGCCGCAGAGCGCGATCTGGGCCGGCCAGCTCGGGTTGCCCTATGCCTTCGCGGACTTCATCAGCCCGCAGGGCGCGGACATCGCCGCGGACTACCGCGCGCGCTTCCAGCACTCCGAGCGCCACATGGCGCCGCAGACCGCCGTCGCCGCGTGGGTCGTCGCGGCCGACAGCGAGGAGGAGGCGTGGCGGCTGGCGAGCTCCTCGCGGATGGCCTTCAAGATGCTCCGCCGCGGCCGGCTGATCCCGGTGCCCTCGCCGGAGAAGGCGATGCGCTTCCTGGAGTCCGAGGGCGAGGCGGTCGGCTCGCCGCCGCCGGGCCGGCGGACGATCGTGGGCGCGATCGACAAGGTCCGTGCGCAGGTCGAGCAGCTCGCCGACGACTACGGCGCCGACGAGGTGATCGTCGTGACGATCACCTACGACCACGCCGCGCGGCGGCGCTCCTACGAGCTGCTCGCCGAGGCGTTCGACCTGCCGGGCGTGCCGGTGGTCGGCGGCTCCGCCGAGCGGTGAGCGCCGCCTCGCTGCGGTCCTCGCCGGCGGCCCGCGCCGGCGCGCGCGACGCGATCCCGTTCGCGCTCGCCGGGCTCGTCGTGGCGCTCTCGTTCGGGATCTCCGCGCGCGCCGCGGGGCTCCCCGCGCTGGCCGCCGTCGCGATGTCGCTGCTCGTCTACGCGGGTTCTGCGCAGTTCGCCGCGGTGGCGATCCTCGGCCAGGGCGGATCGGTGGTCGCCGCGGTGCTCGCCGCCGTCCTGATGAACGCGCGCTACGTCGCGATGGGGCTAGCGATCGGGCCGTCGCTGAAGGGCGGGCGCGTCCGGCGGGCGCTCGAGGGCCAGGCGGTGGTCGACGCGTCGTGGGCGCTCGCCAACCGCGGCGACGGGCGCTTCGACCGCCACACGCTCTTCGGCTCCTCGGCCGCGCAATTCGTCACGTGGCAGGTCGGCACGATCCTCGGCGTGCTCGCGGGCGGGATCCTGCCGGACCCCGAGGCGCTCGGGATCGACGTGGTCTTCCCCGCGTTCTTCCTGGCCCTGCTCGTGGGTGAGCTGCGCGACGCCGAGGCGGCCGCGGTCGCCGTCGCCGGCGCGATCGTCGCGGTCGTGCTCGGGCTGCTGGCGCCGGCGGGGATCGGGATCCTCGCGGCGTCGCTGATCGCCCTGGTCGGGGTGCGGCGGTGAGCGGGCACGAGAAGGCGTGGCTGACCGTCGCGCTGCTCGCGGTCACGACGTTCGCGATCCGCGCCCTCGGGCCGGTCGCCGTGGGCGGCAGGACGATGGGCCCGCGCACCACGCGCGTCCTCTCGCTGCTGCCCGCCGCGCTGCTCGCGGCGCTCGTGATCACCGAGACCGTGATCGAGGACGGCGAGCTCGACGTCGACGCGCGGCTGGTCGGCGTCGCCACCGCCGGGCTCCTGCTGTGGCGCGGCGCGTCGGTGATCTGGGTGGTCGTCGGTGCGGCCGCGGTGACCGCCGGCCTGCGCCTGCTCTTCTAGTCCGCACCGCTCAGTAGGCTCCCCCACCAACCGAAAAGATCGCCCCCGCGCCGCGCTAACGGCCGGGGGCATGGCCCAAAGGAGCGCGTACTCCCATGAGCACCACGCAGCGTACCCACGCCCGCACGGTCTCCGTCGACCCGTGTCTGGTCGACGTCCTCCGCGACCAGACCCTGGTCGTCCTGGAGGTCAACCACCATCACTTCGAGGACCTCCGGGACTTCGGCCCCGCGGCCCAGCACGCGGTCTCGGTGATCTACCGCGACGCGTTCGCGGTCCTCGACGCGATCGGCTGGTCCGACGACCCGCCGGCGGAGCCCGTCGCGGTCCCACTGAGCGACGGCCACGTCGAGCAGCTCCACCGCTGCCGCCACGACCTCGGCGCCACGAACCTCGACCGCCTCGACCTCCTCGACGCCACGCCCGACCCACCGGCCGAGCTGCCGCCCGAGATCACCGCCGCCCGCCTCGCGGCCCAGGCGCTGGACGCGCTCTTCAGCGCCTGGGGGCGGGCGGGCCGGGGCTGATCAGGCGGCGGGGACGCCGTCGGCCGCGCGGTGCAGCGCCGCGATGTCGAGCTTGCCCATCTTGAGCATGGCCGCCATCGCGCGCTGCGCGCGCTCGGGGTCCGCGCCGTCGCCGAGCATCGCGTCCATGCCGGTCGGGACGACCTGCCAGGAGAGGCCGAACTTGTCCTTGAGCCAGCCGCACGGGCCCGGCTCGCCGCCGTCGGCGGTGAGGAGCTCCCAGTAGCGGTCGACCTCCTCTTGGTCGGCGCAGTCGATCTGGAACGAGACGGCCTCGCTGAACGAGAAGTCCGGACCGCCGTTGATGCCGACGAAGGGCTGGCCGTCGAGCTCCCACTCGACGGTCATGACCATGCCGGCCTCGCGGGGCGCGCCTTCCGGGTATCGCGTCACGCCGGTGACGCGCGAGCTCGGGAAGACGGACACGTAGAAGTCCGCCGCCGCCTCGGCCTCGGTGTCGAACCACAGGTTGGGGATGATCTTCGGTCGCATGATCCTGAGACGGGTCGGCGACGCGGAACTCATCGGGCGGGCTCGGCGAGCGCGACGGGCCGCGGCGCCACCGCCAGCCGCACCGG
>JAOPZG010000392.1 GCA_025964215.1 Conexibacter sp. | reverse complement strand
GACCTCGTGGCCGGCGAGCTCCGCGACCTCGCGCAGCGTGGCGCCGCCGGCGACCGCGGTCGCGACGCGCTGCAGCGCGGCCGCCTCCTCGGAGAGGCGCTGGTGCTCGGTGAGCATCCGGCGGCGGTCGTTGGTGAGGGCCGAGAGCAGGTAGAGGCACGCCGAGACCATCGCGGCGAAGGCCTGGGCCTCGAGCACGTCCGGCTTGCCGGCGATGACGAACGGGCCGTGCCCGGCGGCCGTCATCCGCACCGAGATGATCGTCAGGCCGATCGAGCTCAGCCCGACGCTCAGCGGCGAGCCGCGCAGGACGAGCCAGACGCCGATCGGGATCAGCAGCCAGATCTGCCCGTGCGCGCGGTCGAAGATCAGGTAGCAGGCGACGACGACGCCGGCGCCCGCGACGAGGTCCTCGGCGACGCGCAGCGGCCGCAGCCGCGGCAGCGGCGCGCCGATGGCGAGGATCAGCGGCGCGATCAGCAGCATGCCCGAGATGTCCCCAAGCGCCCAGCGCAGGACGGCGTCGAGCCACGGGCCGTAGATCCGGCCGTCGAGCCACAGCGTGGTCTGGCCGATCGTCGCGCTGAGCAGCGCGCCGGCCGCGAGGATGCCGATCGCCCCGACGCGGGCGATCGAGGAGCGCGGCCGCGGGCGGATGAAGCGGTCGATCGCCAGGACGCAGACGACGGCCTCGACCGTCGGCGCGAGCGCGCCGCCCAGCGCCGGCAGCACGTCGTGGCCGTGGACCTTGCTCAGGAACGCGCCGAGGAAGACGCCGGGCCAGAGGCTGACGCCGCCGCGCAGCATCAGGCCGAGCGCGACGCCCGCGGCGGGCCAGACGGCGATCAGCCCGGAGCGCACCGGCATCGCCAGGGCGACGCGCACGGCGAGCGCGTAGAGCACGGCGACGCCGAGGATGCGCAGGAGCTGTCTCGAGGGCCGGAGCCTCACCCCCCGGAGGTCGACCATCCGAGCCGCCGGCTTGAGCCCGGCGGCCGCCGGGCGTCAGCGTGCTGGCGTCTGGACGCTCGGCGCCTCGAGCCACTCGCGCATCGACGTGTGGCGCTCGGAGTACTCGCCGGCGCCCAGCTCGTGCGTGAGCTCGGAGAGCAGGCCGAAGCGCTCGGCCACGACGTTGTGCTGGTGGATCGTCTCGAGGTTCTCCTGGCGGGCGGAGACGAACGTGCCCGGCGCGAGGTCCGGCAGGCCCTCGACGACGCCCTTGACCATCTCGCGGACGCAGTCCTCGACGAAGCGCGGACGGCGATGCGCCTTCTCGACCACGGCGGCCTCGTCGGTGCGCTTCATCATCTCGTAGATCTCAGAGGACATCGACTCCTCGACGATCCGCAGCAGCGTCGCCGCGTCGATGTCGCTCTCGCAGTCCTCGGGGCAGCCGATGTGCAGCGTGCCGAGCCCGCGCTGGTTGTGGGTCGCCACCGGGACGTCGTCGAAGATCTTCTCGATCTGCGCGTCGTCGAAGCCGTCCGCGCTCAGACGCTCCCTTGCCGCTCCGGCAACGAGCTCCTGCGCGCACGGGCAGGCCGTCATGCCCTGCGCCGCGACGCCGATCAGCCGGCGGGTCCCGGAGGCCGTCGCGACCGCCGTGCCGAACAGCGTGTAGAGCTCCTGCGTCTGGATCCCGGAGACCGGCGCGGGCTTGTGCTCGGGGTAGCGCGCGGCGATCGTGACCTCGGCGCGGCGCGCGTCCTGGCGCTCGCGGACCAGCTCGGCGATCCGTTGTGCCAGTTCCTCAGCCCGGAAAGCGGAGGATCCAAGGATGACCTCGCCGATGACCTCGTTGACGGTCTCCTCGAAGCGGGACATGTGGGCGCCCTTCTGGGCGGGCCCGAGGTCGACGAAGCACTCCAGGTTCGCCCAGTACAGCTGCTCGTGACCGTCGCGCGAGATCCGGATCACCTTCTCGACGTTGGTGACCCCGACGCGGGACAGCGAGAGGTGGATGGAGGGCTTGCGGGCCTGGACGTCTGGGGGGTTCACGACGCTCGAAACTGGCTGCATGACCTGAACCAGCCTATCGAGACCACTTTTTGGGATTCCCTGCTCGTCCTAACCTGTGCTAACAATCCCGACGTCGGCTACGAGCACCTCCGTCGAAGACGCGAGGACCCACGCTTCAGCCTCTTGCGGCGGTCACGTCGCACTTGCACCTCGGGGTGCGTTCCACGGCAGTACCAAGGAAGAGAGAGGGGTCCGGCACGGGAGAGTGCCTGGCCCGGGAACGACGTCCACAAGGATCGGGTTGAGCACCAAGACCGACGTTCTACTCGCTGACGAGGCACCCATCACGGAGCTCGACGAGCTCCGCACGCTCATCCACGAAGGGCAAGAGCGCGGGTTCCTCACCATCGAGCAGATCACCACCACGCTCGAAGAGGTCGAGATCACGAAGGAGCAGCTGTCCGAGCTCCACGCGCATCTCGACGAGCAGGGGATCTCCATCGTCACCGCCGACGGCAAGCCCGTCACCTCGGAGAGCGGGCGTGCTGAAGCGGCCGCCGCCGAGCGCCAGTCTCCGACCCCGGTCGAGACGCGCAAGAAGCCGGAGATCGACCTCACGGTCGAGCCCTCGCTGGACTCGCTGCGGCTCTACCTGCGGTCGATCGGCCGCGTCGCGCTGCTGACGGCCGAGCAGGAGGTGTCGCTGGCCAAGCGCATCGAGCGCGGCGACATGGCCGCCAAACAGGCGATGGTCGAGGCCAACCTGCGCCTCGTCGTGTCGATCGCCAAGGGCTACCTCGGGCGCGGCCTGACGTTCCTGGATCTGATCCAGGAGGGCTCGCTGGGCCTCATCCGCGCGGTCGAGAAGTTCGACTACCGCCGCGGCTACAAGTTCTCCACGTACGCCACGTGGTGGATCCGGCAGGCCGTCACGCGCGCCATCGCCGACAAGGGCCGGACGATCCGGATCCCGGTTCACATGGTCGAGAAGCTCAACAAGGTCGTGCACGTCGAGCGCCAGCTCGTCCAGTCGCTCGGCCGCGAGCCCTCGCCGGAGGAGATCGCCTCCGAGCTCGACTGCACGCCGCGCGAGGTGCGCGACATCCTGCGGATGAGCCAGCAGCCGATCTCCCTGGAGAAGCCCATCGGCGACGAGGAGGAGTCCGAGCTGGGCGACTTCGTCGAGGACCAGACGGCCGAGTCGCCGTTCGAGCTGGCCGCCGAGAACCTGCGCAAGGAGAACGTGCATCGCGCCCTGGCGGCCCTGCCGCAGCGCGAGCGCGAGGTGATCGAGATGCGCTTCGGCCTCACCGGTGGCCGACCGCGTACCCTGGAGGAGGTCGGTCGCGCGTTCAACGTGACGCGGGAGCGGATCCGTCAGATCG
>JAOPZG010000374.1 GCA_025964215.1 Conexibacter sp. | reverse complement strand
CCGCTGCCCCACTCCACCGCGAGCACCACGAGGTCGAGCGTGTGCCGAGGCTTGACCTTCACCCAGCCTGAGCCGCGGCGGCCGGCCTCCCACGCGCCCGCGGTCGACTTCACGACCACGCCCTCGTGGCCGTCGGCGAGGACCTGCGCCTGGAACTCGGCGGCCTCCTCGGCGGTGGCCGCGAGGAGGCGCGGCACGACGTGCTCCGGGGGGACGAGTGCCGCGAGTGCCGCGGCGCGTTCGGTCGCGGGAGCGTCGAGCAGGTCGCGGCCGTCAAGGTGCAGGACGTCGAAGAAGTAGGGCGTGAGCACCAGCTCCGACGCCGACTGGGTCATCGACCGCGACGCGGTCTCCTGGAACGCGCGCGGGCGGCCGGCGTCGTCGACGAGCAGCGCCGCGGGGGACGGGCCGTAGCCCGCCGGGGCGAGGGTGCTCACGACGCGGCCCGTGCCGTCGAGGCTCGCGTCGTAGCCGCCCGCGCCGTCGAGCCGGATCAGCGCGATCCGCGCGCCGCTGATGCCGGCGAGGACGACGATCGACCCGCCCGGCCCCGGCCGGATCGCGGCGGCCGTGACCGCGTCGCCGGGACCGATGAGCGCGCTGAGGTCGATGGCCTTCAGGCCCGGCGTCGGCGCGCCGGGGTCGAAGGTCGGGTCCAGCGTGCCCGCGGCGGTGAGCCTGGCGACCCACAGGCGCGTGCCCGAGCCGTTGCCGGCCTCGGTCGGATCCTGCGTGATCGCCACCAGCGCGCGGCCCTGCGCGTCGACCGCCACGACCTGCTGGTCGTCGTAGATGGTGGCGAACGTCGTCCCCAGGAACACCCCGCCGGAGCCGAACGTGGGGTCGAGGACCCCGGGCGCGGCGGCGGCGGGCGCCGCGGCGACGAGCAGTGCGAGCAGGACTCCGACCAGCGCAGATCGCCTCATCGCATGAACCTACGCCCTGGCCACGCGCACCACCACGCGCCGAACGTCCAGGACCCGTGACCCGGGGGCGATGTCACGGGCTTCCCTGTGACATCCCCTAGGGGGGAAGCGGGGGATAGCCGTACCCCTGCCAAATGGCGTGCCTGGGAGGCTCTTCGACATGACCTCCATCGTCTCCGCGCAGGACCTCCGCCGCGTCTACGGCGAGGGCGGCGCCGCCGTCACGGCGCTCGACGGCGTCAGCGTCGACTTCCCCGCCGGTGCCTTCACGGCCATCATGGGCCCGTCGGGCTCCGGCAAGTCGACGCTCATGCACCTGCTCGCGGGGCTCGACCGGCCGACGTCCGGGACCACCGTCCTCGACGGCGTCGACCTGACGACGCTGGGCGACGACGCGCTGACGCAGCTGCGCCGGGATCGCGTGGGCTTCATCTTCCAGGCCTTCAACCTGCTGCCGGTCCTCGACGCGCGGGAGAACATCGAGCTGCCGATGTCGATCGCCGGGCGCGAGCCCGACGCGGCGTGGGTCGACCAGCTGATCGACCTCGTCGGCCTGCGCGACCGGATCACTCACCGGCCGAGCGAGCTCTCCGGCGGCCAGCAGCAGCGCGTCGCCGTCGTGCGCGCGCTCGCCTCGCGCCCGGCCGTCGTCTTCGCCGACGAGCCGACCGGCAACCTGGACTCCACCGCCTCGGTCGAGATCCTCCAGCTCCTGCGCCGCTCGGTCGACGAGTTCGGCCAGACGATCATCATGGTCACCCACGACGAGGACGCGGCCGCCTACGCGGATCGCCTGCTCGTCCTGCGCGACGGCCAGCTCGTCGAGGACCGCGCCCCGACCCGGAACGCCAGCCCGGCGTCCGTCTGACCCCTCTCCTCCCCGGAGCTTCTCCCCATGCGCAAGATCGCCATCCGCGGGCTGCTCGCCCGCAAGGTCCGCCTCGCCCTCACCGCGCTCGCCGTGGCGCTGGGCGTGACGCTGATCGCCGGCACCTACATCTTCACCGACACCATCAACAAGTCGTTCGAGAACATCTTCGTCCAGTCCAACAAGGGCACGGACGTGGCGCTGTCCCCCAACAACGACCTCTCGGGCGACGAGGACCCGCCGCCGATCCCGGGCAAGGTGCTGCGCCAGGTCGAGCAGGTCCCGGGCGTCGCGCAGGCCGAGGGCTCGGTCTTCAGCCAGGGCGGCTCGTTCCGCAAGGCGGACGGCTCGAAGCTCAAGGGCCAGGGCTTCAACGCGATCGCCGGCGCGCACGACATCCAGCGCTTCGAGTCCTTCGCGCCGACCAAGGGCCACCTGCCGCAGACGGCCGACGAGGTCGCGATCCCGAAGGGCACGGCCGACAACAACGGCTTCAAGGTCGGCGACAAGCTCCAGATCGCCGACGAGGCGCCCAAGAAGCTCTACACGATCTCGGGCAACGTCACGATCTCCGGCGTCGACTCGTTCGGCGGCGGCGTGATCGCGGTCCTGACGCTGCCGGAGGCCCAGCGCATGACGGGCCACGGCGACGCGTTCGACGAGATCGAGGTCGCGGCCAAGCCGGGCGTCAGCGCCGAGCAGCTGCGCGACCGCATCAAGCGGGTGGCGCCGCAGGGCGTCGAGGTCCGCACCGGCCAGCAGCAGGCCGACAAGCAGACCAAGGACATCAACGACGGATTCTTGAACGTCTTGCGCACGGCGCTGCTCGCGTTCGCGGGTATCTCGCTCTTCGTCGGCGCGTTCCTGATCTTCAACACCTTCTCCATCACGGTCGCCCAGCGGACGCGCGAGTTCGCGCTGCTGCGCGTGCTCGGCGCCAAGCGCAAGCAGGTCCTGCGCTCGGTGCTCGCGGAGGGGCTGACGATCGGCATCGTCGGCTCGGCCGTCTGGCTCGGGCTCGGCATCCTGGTCGCGGGCGGGCTCAAGGCGTTGTTCAAGGCCTTCGGCGCCGACCTGCCCTCGACCGGCACGGTCATCGAGACGCGCACGATCGTCGTCTCGCTCGTCGTCGGCACGGTCGTCACGCTGATCTCCTCGATCGCACCCGCGATCCGGGCGACGCGCGTGCCGCCGCTGGCCGCGCTGCGCGAGGGGCTGAGCTCGGAGAAGAAGCGCTCGCGCTGGGCGACGCCGCTGGCCTCCGCGCTCACGGTCGCCGGCCTGGCGATCATGGCGCTCGGGCTCTTCGCCTCGCTGAAGCCCAACGCGGCGCTGTCGCTGATGGGCCTCGGCGCGGTCCTGACCTTCCTCGGCGTGGCGTTCCTGAGCCCGCGCCTGGTCGGGCCGATCGCCGACGTGGTCGGCGCGCCGTTCGAGCGCTTCCGCGGCGTGACGGGGCGGATCGCCCGCGAGAACACGGTCCGCCAGCCGGGCCGGACGGCCGTGACGGCCGCCGCGCTGATGGTCGGCGTCGCGCTCGTGACGTTCGCGTCGGTCTTCGCGGGCAGCGCGAAGACGACGTTCCGCGATGCCGTGACCAACGGCTCCAAGGCGCAGGCCGTGATCCAGAACACCGACGGCTTCAGCTCGTTCACGCCGCAGGCGGCCAAGTCGGTCGCGCAGGTCCCGGGCGTCAAGGACGTCTCGGCCGTGCGCTTCGGACAGGCGAAGATCGACGGCAAGAAGCAGGGCGTCACCGGCATCGACCAGGCGACGTTCGCGAGCCTCTACCGCCAGGGCTGGAAGCAGGGCAGCGACGCGACGATCGGGCAGCTCGGGCCGGGGACCGTGATCGCCGGCAAGAAGTACGCCGAGGACAACGGGACGAAGGTCGGCGACACGCTCACCTTGCAGACGAGCAAGCTGCGCGCCTTGAAGTTGAAGGTCATCGGGATCTCCTATGACAAGGGCGGGCTGACCGGCGACCTGACGGTGGCCAACAGCGTGCTCGAGCAGGACTTCGGCTTCCGCAAGGACGCGTTCGTCCTGGTCGGCTACGACGGCTCGCGGCCCGCCACGGAGGTCAAGAAGTCGATCGACGCCGTGCTCGACGCGCGCTTCCCCGAGGCCGAGGCGCAGACCAACAAGGAGTTCATCGACTCGCAGGCCAAGCAGATCGACCAGGTCCTGTACCTGATCTACGCCCTGCTCGCGATGGCGATCATCGTCTCGCTCTTCGGGATCGTGAACACGCTCGTGCTCTCGATCTCCGAGCGCACGCGGGAGATCGGGCTGCTGCGGGCGATCGGCATGTCGCGCCGGCAGGTGCGGCGGATGATCCGCTACGAGGCGATCATCACCGCGCAGATCGGCGCCGTGATCGGGCTCGTGCTCGGCATCGTGCTCTCGATCCTGGTGACGCGGGCGATCGACGACTTCCAGCTCTCGATCCCGGTCATCACGCTGATCCTGCTCCTGATCGCGACCGCCATCGCCGGCGTCCTCGCCGCCATCCTCCCGGCCCGCCGCGCCTCGCGCCTCGACGTGCTCGAGTCGCTGGCCTACGAGTAGGCGGGCCACCAGGCTCCGGGGCGGCGGGCCGATCCCGCCGCCCCGGCTCTCTTCGCGCCGGGTCAGACCCGCGAGCGGCCGCGCGCGCCGGTGAAGAACGCGAGCAGCGCGAAGATCGCCAGCACGAAGAGGATCGGGTGGACGATCGTCCCGCCGGCGATGGCGATGACGAGCAGGACGATGCCGATGACGAGCCAGAGCATGGGTGCCTCCGTTGGGTCGGTCGTGGGGTCGAGCGGTCGAACCTAGGCGCGGCGGGGCGCCGCGCCGAGCGCGCGCGTCGGAGCCTCGACGTCGGCATTCCGACGTCAGCTCCCACCGATCCGGGTACACCGGCGGCGTGCCCACCGACGCGATCAGCCTGCTCGACGCCGACCCGGACTTCGCCGACGGGCTCGACGCCGAGACCGCGCAGCGCGCCCGCCGCGACGCCCGGACCCGCCTGCAGCGCCTCACGCCCGGGCCGTGGGACGCCGCCGCGGCGATGGAGCCCGAGGTCCACCACCGCGGCTTCCTGATCTGCGACGGCCTGCTCGTCCGCGAGGTCGACGTGCTCGGCCGCAGCTGCTGCGAGCTGCTCGGCCCGGGCGACGTCATGCGCCCGTGGCAGTGGGACCCGGAGGGCTCGCACGTCCAGGCCGAGGTGGGCTGGGAGGTCCTCGAGCCCGCGCGCCTGGCGGTGCTCGACGGCGCGCTCGTCCAGCGGATCGCGCCGTACCCGCAGCTCGGCGTCGAGCTCTTCAGCCGCGGGATCCGGCGCGCGCACGCGCTGGCCGTCGCGCTCGCGATCTCCCACCACCAGCGCGTCGACGACCGCCTGCGGCTCACGCTCTGGCACCTCGCCGAGCGCTGGGGCCGCGTCAGCCCCGACGGCGTCGTCGTCCCGCTGCCGCTCAACCACGAGCGGCTCGCGATGCTCGTCGGCGCGCACCGCCCGTCGGTCACCACCGCGATGGGCGACCTCGCGCGCGAGGGCGCGCTGAGCCGCCGCGACGACGGCTGGTGGATCCTGCACGGCGCGCCGCCGGAGCGGCTGCGCCACCACCGGCTCGCGGCCGCGCTGATCTAGCGCGTCGAGCCGATGAACAGCGCGATCGCCTGCTCGACGAGCGGGCGGGGCAGCGGGCCGAGGCGGAGCGTCCAGCTGCGATCCGGCTCCTGGCGCAGCGAGCACGGGATGTCGCGGAGCTTGAGGATCGCCTCGTGGAAGCCGGCCTGGCGATGGGCGTCCGGGCCCTGGAAGATGGCGTCGACGCCGAAGGTGCCGTCCTCGATCGGCCAGATCGCGATGCGGTCCGGCGGGAACCCGAGCGGATCCGGCGGCTCCTCGTCGGTGCGGTCGAGCGCGCGGCCCACGCCGGACTAGATGATGCCCTTGGCCGGGTCGCCGACCGGCAGCGGCGCCGTGTGGGTGATCGTCGGGGGCGTCGCGAGCAGCGGGCCGAGCGCGCCGAAGAGCGCCTTGAGGTGCTCGGTGGAGCCGTGCTCCTTCAGCGCCTCGGGGGAGGCCCACTTCTCGATGATCACGAAGCGCGTGGGCTCCTCGAGGTCGCGGTGCAGCGCGTAGGCGATGCAGCCGTCCTCGCCGTGCGTGGCCTGGATGGCGGTGGTGATCGCGGTCAGCGCCTCGGCCTGGGACTCCGGCTTGACCTGGACGGTGGCGGCGACGACGACCTGCGCGGTGGGGCTCATGACGAAGAGCCTATGGCTCGCGTCACAACTTCCGTCGTGCTCCCCACTTGTGCCTTGGATGGACGTCCAGGACGCGACCGACCGCGAGCCCGCCGTGCCCCTGGGCGCGCCGCTGACCGACCCGGCCGGCTTCGTCGCCCTCTACCGGCGCGAGAGCCCGATGCTGCTGACCTTCTGCGCGCGCCGCGTGCTCGACGCCGAGACCGCGCTCGACCTCACCGCCGAGACGTTCGCGCAGGCGTTCCGCGGGCGGCGCGGCTTCAAGGGCGCGACCGAGGTCGAGGCCCGCGCGTGGCTGCTGACGATCGCGCGGCGCCAGATCGCCGCGTACCTGCGCAAGGGCGTGCTCGACCGGCGGCTCGTGCAGCGGGTCGGGATCACGGTGCCGGTGCTGGCGCCGGACGAGATCGTCGAGGTCGAGCGCCGGGCGGGGCTGCCGGCGCTGCGCAGCGCGCTCGGCGCCGAGCTGGCGAAGCTGACCGGCGAGCAGCGCGAGGCGCTGCGGCTGCGCGTGGTGGAGGAGCGGTCCTACGCGGAGGTCGCGCGCTCGCTGGGCGTGACCGAGGCGACCGCGCGGGCGCGGGTCTCGCGTGGGCTGCGGGCGATGGGCGCGGCGCTCGAGCCGCGGCGGCTGAATGGAGGCGAGGAGCGATGAGCGAGCGTGACCGTGAGCTCCCGGCGCTGGAGCGCCTGGGCGAGGAGATCGAGCGCG
>JAOPZG010000363.1 GCA_025964215.1 Conexibacter sp. | reverse complement strand
CTGCTCAGCGCCGCCGCCCCGCCGCTCGGCCTCGCCGCCGGCGCGCTCGGCTCCGGGTTGCTGGTGGAGTACGGCCCGGACCCACTGCGCCTCGTCTACTGGTTGCTCGTCGGGGTCTTCGCGCTCGCCGTCGCCGGGATCCTCGCGATGCCGGAGACCGTGATCCCGTCAGGCCCGGGCTGGTCCTCGGCGCTGCGCCCGCGCGTCGGCGTCCCGCATCCGGTCCGCGGAGCGTTCCTCACCGCCGCGCCGATCCTCGTCGCCACCTGGGCGCTCGGCGGCCTCTACCTCTCGCTCGGCCCGTCGCTCGCCGTCTCGCTGCTGCACACCGACAGCCACGTGACCGGCGGCCTGGTCATCGTCGCGCTGACCGCGACCGGCGCGATCACCTCGGTCCTGCTCCGCGGCCACGCGCCCGAGCGCGTGATGGTCGGCGGCGCGCTGATGCTCGCGCTCGGCGTCGGCATCACGCTGATCGGGCTGAACTCCAACGCCACCGCCGTCTTCTTCGGCGGCACGATCCTGGCCGGGATCGGCTTCGGCGCCGGCTTCTCGGGCGCGTTCAAGACCATCACCATCCTCGCGCCGCCGACCGAGCGCGCCGGCCTGATCGCCGCCGTCTACGTCCTCTCCTACCTCGGCTTCAGCCTCCCCGCGATCGCCGCCGGCATCGCCGTCACCCGCACCGGCCTGCTCCACACGACCAACGTGTACGGGTCGGTCGTGATGGCGCTCGCGCTCGGCGCGGCGGCCTTGTCGCTGGCGCGGCGCGTGCGTCTCGCTTAAGCTGAGAGGCGTGCTGACCGGTTTCGACGCAAGCGCCCAGATCGAACGTGAGCTGGAGACGCACCGTCGTGCGCTGACGGGCTACTGCTACCGCATGCTCGGCTCCGGCTCGGAGGCCGAGGACGCGGTGCAGGAGACGATGGTGCGGGCGTGGAAGGCCGCGGACCGGCTGGAGACGCGGGCCGCGCTGAAGTCCTGGCTCTACCGGATCGCCAGCAACGTCTGCTTCGACATGCTCCAAGGGCCGCAGCGGCGCGCGCAGCCGATGGACCTCGGGCCGGCCTCGGCGGCGGACGCGGCGTTGGGCGAGGGGCTGCCGGAGCACGCGTGGGTGCAGCCCATCGCGGATGCGCGAGTAGTCCCCGCCGACGGCGATCCCGCCGAGGTCGCCGCGGGTCGCGAGACGCTGCGGCTCGCGTTCGTCGCGGCGCTGCAGCACCTGCCGGCGCGCCAGCGCGCGGTGCTGATCCTGCGCGAGGTGCTGCGCTGGCAGGCCACCGAGGTCGCGGAGCTGCTCGAGACCTCGGTCGCCTCGGTCAACAGCGCGCTCCAGCGCGCCCGCGCGACGCTGAGCGAGCTCGACCTCGACGCCGCCGACGGCCCGTCCTCGGTCGACGCCGAGCAGCAGGACCTCCTCGCCCGCTACGTCGACGCGTTCGAGCGCTACGACATGACCGCGCTCGTCGCGCTGCTGCGCGAGGACGCGTCGTTCTCGATGCCGCCGTTCCCGCTCTGGGTCCAGGGCCCGGACAGCATCGTGGCGTTCATGACCGGCACGGGCGCGAAGTGCGAGGGCTCGCGCGTGCTGGCGACCTCGGCCAACGGCGGCCCGGCCGCGGCGATCTACAACGACGACGGCGAGGGCGGCTACGCGCCGTGGGCGATCGTCGTCGTGGAGACCGGCTCAGACGGGCGGATCAGCGGGCTCCACCACTTCCTCTACCCCGAGCTGTTCGCCGAGTTCGGCCTCCCGCCGCGCCTCGAGCGCGAGCACGCAGGTTAGGCCGCAGAGCTCGATCAGCTCGCGCAGCTGCGGCGACGCGTCGCGGATGCGCAGCGCCATCCCGCCGCGGATCGTCGCGAGGTGGACGCGCGCGAGCAGGTCGATGAGCACGAGGTCGGGGCAGCTCGCGTCGAGGTGGGCGACGAGCGTCTCGTCGCCGTGGTCGTCGACGACCACGAGGGTCGTCGCTCTGTCGTGCGCGCGCATCGCACCGGTTGAGACGGCCTCGCGCGCGAGAACTCATCGGCCGCTGCGATGAGTCGGGCGCGCCCGCCCGGTCTGAGGCTCCATGACCACCTACGCGCTGATCCCCGGCGCCGGCTCGGACTCGTGGTACTGGAGCCGGGTCGCGCCGCTGCTCACCCGCGCCGGCCACGCGGTCGTCGCCCCCGACCTGCCGACCGGCGACGCCGGCTGGGAGGACTACGCCGACGCCGTCGCGGCGGCGATCGGGCCGGACGCCCGCGACGTCGTGGTCGTCGCCCAGTCGATGGGCGCCTTCACCGCGCCGCTGCTCTGCTCGCGGACCGACGTTGCCGCGCTCGCGCTGCTCTGCCCCATGATCCCCGCGGCGGGCGACACCGGCGGCGACTGGTGGGAGGCCGCGCGCCAGCCGGAGGAGGCGCAGGCCGCCGCGGAGCGCGAGGGCCGCGAGGTCGCCGACCCGCACGACCTCGAGGCGACGTTCCTGCACGACGTGCCGCGGGACGTCGTCGACGCGCTGATGGCGCGCGGCGAGCCCGGCCAGGCCGACCGCCCCTTCGCGGAGCGCTGGCCGCTGGAGGCGTGGCCGGAGGTCCCGACCACGGTCATGGCCGGCACGCGCGACCGCCTCTTCCCGCTCCCGCTCGTGCAGCGACTCGCGCGCGAGCGCCTCGGCGTCGAGGAGGTCGACACCGTCGAGGCCGGCCACCTCGCGGCGCTCGTGGCGCCCGAGGCGGTGGCCGGCTGGGCGCTGCGCGCGGCCGCTAGCCGCCGGCGACAGAGGCCGTCGCCT
>JAOPZG010000331.1 GCA_025964215.1 Conexibacter sp. | reverse complement strand
AGCGCTCGCGCCAGCCCATCGCCGGGTCGGCGTGGACCATCGAGCGGAGCTTGAGGATCCCGTGCATCAGCGCCTCGGGACGCGGCGGGCAGCCCGGGACGTGGACGTCGACCGGGAGGAACTTGTCGGCCGGCACGAGGGCGTAGTTGTTGAAGACGCCCATCGAGCTGGAGCACGCGCCCATGGCGATGGCGTACTTCGGGTCGAGCATCTGGTCGTAGATGCGCCGGACGATCGGCGCCATCTTGATCGAGACGCGGCCCGAGAGGATCAGCAGGTCGGCCTGGCGCGGCGAGGCGCGGAAGGCCTCGAAGCCGAAGCGGGCGATGTCCAGCCGCGCGCCGACCACCGACATCATCTCGATGGCGCAACACGCGAGGCCGAAGGTGGCGGGGAACAGCGAGTTGCCCCGCGCCCAGTTGGCGGCGCGGTCGAGCGTCGTGGTGATGACGCGCTCCTGCACGTACTGCTCGAGGTCGTCGCCCTCGAGGTCTCCGCGCAGCATGTCGCGCGCCTGCAGCTGGCGGATGCGGAAGTCCCCCGCATCGCCCGCCTTCTCCCGCTTGATGATCTCCATGAGGTTCCTACCGTTCTAGCGCCACTCGAGGGCGCCGCGTCGCCAGACGTAGACGAACGCCACGACCAGCAGCCCGATGAAGACCACGGTCTCGACCAGCGCGAACGTCCCGAAGGACCGCAGCTGCACGGCGATCGGGTAGAGGAAGACCACCTCGATGTCGAACAGGATGAACAACATCGCGATCAGGTAGAAGCTGATCCCGAAGCGGAAGCCCTGGTGGACCTCGGAGGGCATGCCGCTCTCGTAGGGGTCCGCCTGGTAGGTCGTGGGGGTCTTCGGCTTCGGACCGAGGAAGCTGCCGGCGGTCACGAACAACGCGCCGACGAGGCCTCCGAGTCCGATGAAGACGATGGCTGTAAGGTACGTCCGGAGCACTCGACCCTCGTTGTATCACCAACTTGTAACTTGCTGCCACAAAGTGGCGCTCCGCACTTGCGGGCAACTCCATGACCGACGTCGCACACCTCTTCGCCGCGCTCGTGGCGATCTCGAACGGGATTGCCGGGATCGTCGCCGCGTACTTGTGGTGGAAGGTCGAGCCGCATCGCTCCGCATGGCTGCTCATCCGTGCCGGCCAGATCGTCGCGATCGGACAGGCGATCGTCGCCGGGATCCTGGCCTTGAAGGGGCTGGAGCCGGAGGACACGCTCTACTGGTTGTACGCCTTGCTGCCCGTGCCGGTGGGGTTCGTGGCCGAGCAGCTGCGGCTCGTCTCGGCGCAGATGGTGCTCGACGCGCGGGACCTCGAGGACGCCCAGGCAGTCGGGCGGCTGCCGGCGGAGGACCAGCAGTCGATCGTGTTGCAGATCGTCCGCCGCGAGCTCGGCGTGATGGCCGCGGCGGCGCTGGTGATCGCGTTCCTCGCGCTCCGGGCGCTCGGGACGGTCTAGGGGCGCGTCAGCGTTCTGACGGCGGCGTGGGCGCGAGCCGCCCGAAGCCGCCGCGGAAGAACAGCAGCGGCTCGGTCGCGGCGGCCGGCCCGTCGCCGGCGCTCATGTGCGTGACGCGGCCGATCCCGATCGAGTGATCGCCGGCCGGCGTGAGCGACTCGAGGTCGCAGGCGATCCAGGCGAGCGCGTCGTCGAGGACGGGGACGCCGTGGGCGACCGTGTGCGTCGCGGCCTCGAACTTCTCCTCCGCGACGCGCTTGGAGGCGAAGACGCGGGCGAGCTCCTCCTGGCCGGCGTGCAGGACGTTGACGGCGAAGCGCCGGGCGGCCTGCACGATCGGCAGCGTCCGCGATCCGTTGTCGAAGCAGACGAGCAGCAGCAGCGGGTCGAGGCTCAGGCTCGTGACGGCGTTCGTGGTGAGGCCGGCGGGCCCGTCGTCGTCGTGGGCGGTGACGATCGCGACGCCGGTCGCGAAGCTCCCGATGACCTCGCGGTACCGGGCGGGATCGACTTGGGGCGTCGCCATGGCGGGGCAGGTTAGTCAGGACGCAGGCGCCGACCAGGTTGCCGCCGTATCGAGAGCGATCGCGAGTACGTCGTATGGAGCGATCGAAGTCGAGGTCGGCGCCCGCGTCCGGACACTCAGTTCGCGATGGGCGGGGGGAGTCCTGCCGCGCCTACCTCGCGACGACCTTCAGCTCCCCGTACTGCCCGAGGTCGTCGTGGTTGCCGATCGTGCACGTGAGCCGGTACTTGCCGGGCTTGAGCGTGATCGGGGCCTGCTCGGAGCCGTGCTCGCCGGGGTGCAGGGTGTCGGTGCGGCCGTAGAGCGTCGGCTCCTCGCCGTCCTCGTGGTCGAAGGACTCGATGGCGAGGTTGTGGGTCAGGCGGCCGGTGTCGGTCGCCTCCAGGTGGATGCGTCCGGCCGGCACCTCGAGGTTCTCGGGCCGGAGGCGGTACTCGTCGAGGTTGATCTTCAGCACGCCGTCCCGGGCGTGGGTGTACGACGGTCCGCCGCCGCACCCCACGAGGGTCGTCGCGCCCAGAAGGAGGAGGGCGGCAAGCCTGCGCATGAAAGGGTCACGTATGAGGCCCGGCCGCATGGCTCGTCGTCCTCTCATCGCCCTCGCCGTCCTCTCGATCGCCTCCGCCGGCGCCATCGGCTGCGGTCAGGAGAAGGGCGACGTCAAGCAGCCGAACGCCACGGTCAAGACCGTGGACGCCCAGTACGAGCCCGGCGCGAAGCTCTTCGTCGACCGCTGCTCGGGGTGCCACAACCTCGGCGTCGTCGGCGCCGAGGGCGGTGCGCTCAAGGTCAAGGATCGCGAGCGCGTGGACGGCCCGAACTTCAACGTCCGCAAGGAGGATCGCGCCTCGATCCTCTACGCGATCCGCAACGGCGGGTTCTCCGGCGCCATCATGCCGCAGGACATCGTGGTCGGGAAGGAAGCGGAGCAGGTCGCCGACTTCCTGGCGAAGTACGCCGGGCACGGCAAGTCCAAGAACGCCCGGAACTAGCCGCGGCGCTGCGCGGCCGCGCCCCGGGCACGGCAAGAACAAGAACGCCCGGAACTAGCGCCTCGCGCTGACTCCGCGCGCGCCGGGTAGGCTCCGGCGCCGTGCTCGACATCAGGCTCATCCGTCGCGATCCCGACGCCGTGCGCGCCGCTCTGGCGCGCCGCGGGGAGTCCGACGTGGGCGTCCTGGACCAGGTCCTGGCGCTCGACGTCCGCCGGCGCGAGATCCTGCCGCGGCTCGAGGGGCTGCGCGCCGAGCAGAACGCCGCGAACCAGGCGATCGCCGCCGCCAAGAAGGCCGGCGAGGGCGCTGAGGAGGCGATCGCGCGAATGCGCGCCGTGGCCGGCGAGGCCAAGGCGCTCGGCGAGGAGCTCGCGCAGGTCGACGCGCAGCTGACCCCGGCGCTCTCCCAGCTCCCGAACCTCCCGGACCCGACCGCGGCGCCCGAGGACACGGTCCTCAAGGAGGTCGGCGAGCCGTGGGTCCCGGACTACGAGGTCCGCGACCACCTCACGCTCGCCGGCGAGCGGATCGACATGGAGCGCGGGGCGCGCCTGTCGGGCTCGCGCTTCGCCTACCTGCGCGGCGACCTCGTGCGGCTCGAGCTCTCGCTCGTCTCCTGGACCCTCGACCTGCTCGCCGAGCAGGGCTTCGAGCCGGTGATCCCGCCCGTCCTCGTCCGCGAGGAGGCGCTCTTCGGCACGGGCATGCTGCCCGACACCGAGCAGCAGATCTACCGCCTGGCCGACGACGACCTCTACCTCGCCGGGACCTCCGAGGTCGCGCTCGCCTCGCTGCACGCCGGCGAGATCCTCGAGGGCGACACGCTGCCGCTGCGCTACGCCGGCTTCTCGCCGTGCTTCCGCCGCGAGGCGGGCGCCGCCGGCAAGGACACGCGCGGGATCTTCCGCGTGCACCAGTTCGACAAGGTCGAGATGTTCTCGTTCGTGGATCCGTCGGAGTCGGCGGCGGAGCACGAGCGGCTGCTCGCCATCGAGGAGTCGATCCTCCAGGCGCTCGGGATCCCGTACCGCGTGGTCAACATCGCGGTCGACGACCTCGGCGCGAGCGCGGCCAAGAAGTACGACTGCGAGGCGTGGCTGCCCAGCCAGCAGCGCTACCGCGAGCTGACCTCGACGTCCAACACCACCGACTACCAGGCGCGGCGGCTCGACATCCGGCACCGGCCGACCGGTGGCATGAAGCCCGAGATCCTGCACACGCTCAACGGCACCGCAGTCGCGGTCGGCCGGACGCTGATCGCGATCCTCGAGAACGGCCAGCAGGAGGACGGCTCCGTCGCCCTGCCCGCGGTGCTCGGCGCCTACGGCGCGCCCGCGGTGCTGCCGCCCGCCTGAACCGTCGACAGCGCCGAGTCCAGCTCGGGGTGGATGTCGAAGGTCGTGTCGAGGCGGGTGATCTCGAACAGGCGCAGGACGGTCGGGTTCGAGCAGACGAGCGCCATCCGGCCGCCGGCGCGCGTGACGCGGCGCGACGTGCTGAGCAGCACGCTGAGGCCGGTCGAGTCGATGAACGACACGCTGGTGAGGTCGAGCACGAGCGAGGTCCGGCCGCCGTCGACCGCGGCGCTGAGCATCCCGCTGAACTCAGGGGCCGTGCTCACGTGGATCTCGCCCTCGACCTCGACCACGGTCGCCCCCTCGGCGACGTCGCGCTCCTGCATGCGGAACCTGGGCTCGGCGAAGGACACAGCGCGCCTACTGTCTTCCCTCCGGCGGCGCGCTGTCAACCGCCGCTGTCAGGAGGTTGAGGGTGCCTCAGCGGAACCTGACCCAGCGATGCACGGTGGTGCGGCGCTTCTGCCGGTCGACCGCGCTGGCGGTGAGGCGCACGGTGACCGCCTTGCGGTGCGCCTTGCGGAGCAGCTTGATGGTCTTGCTCGGGAGCTCGAGCGTCCAGCTCCCGAGGCCCGGGCCCTCGGTCTTGCCCTTGAAGGAGAGGACCATGCGGTGCTTGGCCTTGATCGCTTTTGCCATCTGCTTGGTGAGGACCATCGAGGCGGTGAAGGTGCACGTCGAGGAGCACGCGATCCGGACCGGGAGGTCGATGCCGTCGACCGGGTCGAAGGTGATCAGCGGCTTGCGCTGGATGACCGGGTCGACGGTGGCGTTGGGGTCGATGATGCGCAGGTCGATCGATGTGGTGCCGAGCCCTCCGCGGAAGTCGCGGACGCCGACGGTCACGTGGTAGGTGCCGGGGAGCGTCCAGACGTGGGCGACCGCGGGGCCGGCCGTGGCCTGGTCGAAGGTGCCGTCGCCGTCGAAGTCCCAGAGGTAGCGGGTGATCGTCGAGTCCGGGTCGGTGAAGGTCGCGCGGAGGCGCACGACGTTCTTGACGTAGTTGCGCGGCGCGTCGGTGGCGAGCGTGCCGCTCGGCGGGAGGTTGGGGCCGACGCCGAAGACCTGGAGCTCGCGGAGGTCGACGGTGGCGGCGGTCGGATCCTGGGGGGCGAGGGCGAGCAGGCGGACGTAGCGGACGGCGGTGGCGTTGGCCGACGGGGCGATGGCCGTGGTGGTGTTCTGGGCGCTCGCGTCGAGGGTGCCCTCGGCGGCGGTCGACCACGTGGCGCCGTCGGGCGAGGTCTGGATGCGATAGGCGCCGAGCGCGGCGCCGGGGTCGTGGCCGCAGGCGGCGGTGGGGTCGAGGACGAGCTGGCGGACGTCGATCGTCTGCGGCAGCGCGACGGTGAGCGCGGCGGGGTCGGCGGGGGTGTGGGACGCGGGGGTGGCCGACCAGCCGGTGGCGCGGTCGCCGTCGCTCGCGGCGGTGGCGGGGCAGCCGGCGTTGCCGTCGTCGTTGGCGGTCGTGCTCGCGCCGCCGGCGGTGGCCGCCCAGTCGCGGCGCACGGCGACGCTCTGGTCGCCGATGTCGGCGGCGGGCAGCGTCAGGTTGGGGACGGTGGTGGTCTCCCAGCCGGGCGGGCCGCTGACGGCGAGGGCGCCGGCGCTGCCGGGATCCAGGCCGGTGAGCAGGTAGCGGCCGGTCGCGCCGGTGGTCGCCATGGGCGCGGGGGAGGTCGTCCCGTTCCAGGAGACGGTCGCGCCGCCGAGGCCGAGCCCGGTGTCGGCATCGGTGACGTAGCCGGCGATCCCTCCGCCGAGGACGCCCGCGAGCGCACCGGCGGGCACGACCGCGCTGAGCGCGGCCGCGACGGTGATGACCAGCACCGCGAGGCTTCTGCGAGACGACGACATGGGTTCCCTCCTGCTCCTCTGCCGGCGCCATCCTGGCGCCGCCGCGGCAGCGTAACGATGGTTCGGCCCCGATGCGAGCGGGAGGAGACAACCCTGTTCCCTCGGGTGGGTCGGGCCACGGACGCGGACGGAGGGGGCGGGATTCGAACCCGCGAACGACTTGCGCCGTCTCCGGTTTTCAAGACCGGTGCATTCAACCGCTCTGCCACCCCTCCGGAGAGGTGAAGGCTATCCGTGCTTCCGCGGTGCGGTGGGCGCTGCGACGACGAGTGGTGTCGCGATGGCGCAGGGCGCGCGGTAGAGCAGGGGGCTCGGCGTGACCGGGAGCGCGAGCTGGGCGGGGCGCGTGAAGTGGCCGCAGAGGCCGGATCCGTCGGGGGAGACGGTCGGCGGCGCGTGGCCGGCCGTGCTCGCGCAGCGCGCGCGGGCGACGAAGACGGGCGACCCGAGCGGCTGGACGTGCGGGGTGCCGTCGCCGCCGGTCCAGACGACGTAGCGCTCCTCCGGCGTCTTGGCCCGCGGGACGACGAAGGCGTAGGCGTTGCCGGTGACGTCGGCGCGGACCGCGGTGCCGTCCGGGCTCGTCAGAAACGCCGCGGCGACGCCGTCCGGCACGATCCCGGAGACCGAGAGCATGTCGCGGTTCGGTCCGCCGCAGGGGTCGATCGCCACAGGCTCGCGGCCGCGCACGAGGTCCTCCAGCCGGCCGCCGGCGCCGGAGGGCGCGCCGTCGAGGGCGACGACCGCGAGGCCGGGGTGGGGC
>JAOPZG010000236.1 GCA_025964215.1 Conexibacter sp. | reverse complement strand
CGCGCTCGTCGGCCGGCGAGCGGGCGGCGACGGCGAGGACCGCGCCTGACCGGTCGGTCAGCGCGAGGCTCGCGTCGTCGAGCGCGCGAGCGGACGCGCGGATCACCTCGGGGAGACCGGCGCCCGACTCGACGGCGTCGGTCACGGCATCCAGGGCCTCGAGGTCGATTCCGGCCGGCGTCCTCTGAGCCGGGCTGGACATGCCGTGGAGTTTACGGCCCCGAACCAATTCTCATCATCCCTGCACGTGAAGAGCCACCGAAGTCCGCCGCGGGGCCGGCCCGGGCGCGCGGCCCGGGCGCCGTCAGACGCCGATCCGGTCCCAGAACCACACGATCGCGGCACCGCCGGCGACGCCGACGGCCACGAACGCGGCGAGCACGTACACGCTCAGGACGGCGGCGGCCATGCGCTGCCAGACCCGCGAGTACGCCGTCCAGGCGGGGACGAGGATGAACGCCACGTAGGCGGCGAGGGCGAAGACGGTGCAGCACGCCCCGACGAGATAGGTGATCTCGGTGTTGCTCACGCGCGGTGCCCATTGTGCCGGACGAAGGCGACGACCAGCCCCGCCATGCCGGCCAGCGCGAAGATCGTCGCGCCGAGGCCGGCTCCACCGACGACGTCGGAGAGGTAGTGCGCGCGCAGGGAGATGCGGGTCAGCCCGATCAGGATCGCGAGCACGACCGCGGCGACGACCACGACCGTCGTCCGCGCCAGGCCGGGCAGCGTGCGGGTCAGGACGACCGCGATCGCGACGTAGGCGAACGCGTAGGCGGCGTGCGCCGAGGGGTAGCTCTGGCCGGCCGTGTCGACCAGCGGGTTGCCCGGCCGCGCCCGGTCGATCGCCGCCTTGGCGATGTGCACCGCCACCCACGTGAGCGCGAGCCCGCCGGCGAGCGTGACCGACTCGATGATCCGCCGGCGCGTGAGCAGCAGGACGATCGCCAGCGCCGTGGCGAGCGCCACCACCGGCAGCGAGCCGAGGTGCGTGAGCGCCTTGGCGACGTCGTCGAGCGTGCCGGAGCGGACGTCGTCGGCCCAGCGGAAGGCCATGCCGTCGCCCGCGACGAGGTCGTGGTCGCGCAGCGTCACGGCGTCGGCCGCGAAGGCGAAGGAGCCGACGGCGGCGACCGCGAGCTGCGTCGTCAGCTCGAGCCCGAGCTGCCCGGGCGTGATGCGGTTCCAGAAGAAGAGCAGCGGCCCGCGCGCCCAGCGGGCGACCGGGCGCAGGACGCGGGCGAGCGGACGCAGCGCCGGGCGGTCGAGCTGCGTGTCGACCCACGCCATCGCCTCCGCGCGGTGCTCCTCCTCGCGGAAGTGGCGGTAGAGCCAGATCGCGCCGGCCACGACGACGATCACGATGCCGAGCGCGAGCGTCCCCTGCTCGGCGTAGTGCAGGACGCGGTCGAAGCTCTGCCAGAAGACGTAGCCGAGGACCAGCAGCATCGTCGCCCACGCGCCCGCGCCGACGACGTCGTAGGGCAGGAAGCGCTTGAGCGGCATCCCCGAGGAGCCGGCCAGGAACGGGTTGACCGCGCGCACCAGCCCGACGAAGCGGCCGAGGAAGATCGCCTTGCCGCCGTGGCGGTCGAAGAACGCCTCGACGGTCTTGATGCGCTCCTCGGTGATCTGCACCTTCGGCCCGTGCTTGATCAGGAAGTTGCGCCCGAGCCGGCGGCCGGCGTAGAAGCTCGCGAGGTCGCCGAGGACCGCGCAGGTCCAGACGATCGCGATCAGCGCGACGAGCGAGATCGTCCCCTGGCCGGCCACGACGCCGCCGAAGATCAGGAACGTCTCGCCGGGCGCGATCAGCCCGACGAAGGCGCCGGTCTCGAAGAAGGCCATGACGCCGACGACGAGGTAGGTCCAGTTGCCGAGCGTGTTCCCGGCGTCCTCGACGATCTTCTTGAAGTCGGGCAGCTGCACGACGCCGCTGCCGTAGACGAGCAGGCCGACCACGACGATCACGCCGCCGATCAGCAGCGTCGGCTCGAGCTTGCGCCGGCGGAGCACGAGGAACGCGGCCAGGAGGACCGCGGCGACGAGCGGGCCGGGCTTCATGCCGCGAGGACTTCGCCGCCGTGCGGGCCGACGGGCTTGGCGACCTTCGCGCCGGGGAAGTGGTCGCGGGCGGCCTTGGCGGCCTTGACCTCGTGGAAGAGCCCGAGCACGGTCGGGCCGCTGCCGCTGACCATCGCGACGTCGGCGCCGGCGGCGCGGACGCGCTCGAGGGTCCGCGCGAGGTCGGGCCGCAGCGAGAGCGCGGCGGGCTCGAGCTCGTTGACGCAGAGCGCGTCGGGCAGGTCGGGCAGGCCGTCGCGGACGGCTTGGTGCGCGACGGCGAGTTGCTTGGCCGAGCGCGGCAGGCCGAGGCGATCGGCCTCGCGGAAGACCTCGGCGGTCAGCAGCGAGCCCTCGGCCGGGACGACGAGGACGCCGTAGCGCGGGACGCCCGGAACGCGCTCGACCTGCTCCCCCGCCCCGGTCGCCAGCACGCGGCCGGGCCGCACCTGCGCCGGGACGTCGGCGCCGAGGGCGACGGCGATCTCGTGCAGGACGTCGCGGTCCTCGATCCCGGACGCGCGGGCGAGCAGGCGCAGCGCGGCGCCGGCGTCGGCCGACCCGCCGGCCATGCCGGCCGCGATCGGGATCCGCTTGTCGACGCTGATCCGCACGGGCTCGCCGGCCCAGCCGGTGCGCGCGCGGAACTGCGCGATCGCCGTCGCGACGAGGTTGACGCCGTCGACGCCGGGGCAGTCGACCGCGTCGGCGCCGTCGCCGTCCTCGAGCCGCAGGCGGTCGGCGAGCGTGACGGACTGCATGATCGAGACGAGCTCGTGGCGGCCGTCCTCGCGCGTCGGCCCGAGGAACAGGCAGACGTTGACCTTGCCCGGCGCGCGGGTCTCGAGCCTCACGGGACGAGCCGCGCCCCCAGCGCGCGGAACTGCTCGGGCGTGAGGCGCTCGGCGCGCGCGTCGGCGGGCAGGCCGAGCGCGACGAGCGCGGCGCGCGCCCGGTCGCCGAGGGCCTTGTCCCCGGTGTGGAGCTGCAGCGACTTCGCGAGCGTCTTGCGCCGGTGCGCGAACGCGCCGTGGACGAGCTTGCGCAGCGCCGGCGAGGGCGCGTCGCCCGTGCGCTGCAGGACGACGAGCACGGAGTCGACGTTCGGCACCGGGTGGAAGACCGTGCGCGCGACCGAGCGGTGGACCTTCACGTCGCAGGCGAGCTGCGCGAGCACGCTCGGGACGCCGTAGGCCGAGGTCCCGGCCTGCGCGGCGAAGCGCTCCCCCACCTCCTTCTGCACCATCGCGACCCAGCGCGTGACGGACGGCAGCTCGAAGACCGTGCGCAGGATCGCGGTCGCCGCGATGCCGTACGGGAGGTTCGCCACCACCTTGGTCGGCGGCGGGTCGAGCGCGGCGAGGTCGAGCTCCAGCGCGTCGGCGAGGTGGAGCGTCGTGTTCGGGTAGGGCGCGAGCGCCTCGCGCAGCGCGGGCTCCAGCGAGCGGTCGAGCTCCACGACGTGCGTGTGCGCGGTGCGCTCGGCGAGGTGCTCGGAGAGCACGCCGAGGCCGCCGCCGATCTCCAGCGCCACGTCCTCGCCCGAGAGCTCCGCCGCCCGCGCGATGACCCCGAGGATGTTGGAGTCGATGAGGAAGTTCTGGCCGAGGTCGCGCTTGGGCCGGACGTCGAACGCGCGGAGGCGACGCAGGCTGGGCTGCGTCGGGAGGTCGGAGGGCGGCTCGGTCACGGGCGCGGTCACCACTGGAAGAGCTGGGCCGCGTTGCGCTCCACGATCGCCTCGAGCTCCGTGTAGGTCTGGCCGCGCTGCTCGGCGACGAACATCGCGGTCTCGGTGACGTACGCCGGCTGGTTGCGCTCCTTGCGCATGGGCTGCGGCGTGAGGTACGGCGCGTCGGTCTCGACCAGGAGCTTGTCGTCGGGCACGCGCGCGGCAGCGGCGGCCAGGTCCTCGTTCTTGGGGTAGGTGACGTTGCCCGCGAACGAGATCCACCAGCCCTCGGCCAGGCACTCGTCGAGGCGGTCGGGCATCGAGAAGCAGTGCAGGATGACCTTCACGCCGTGGGCGCGCGAGCGCAGCGTGGCGATCGTGTCGTCCTCCGCCGCGCGCGTGTGGATGATCAGCGGCTTGTCGGCGTCGCGGGCGAGCTGGATCTGCGCGTGGAACGCCCGCTCCTGGTCGGCGCGCGGGGCGTAGTCGCGGAAGAAGTCCAGCCCCGTCTCGCCGATCGCGCGGCAGCGCTCGTGCGTGGCGAGCGCCTGGAGCTCCGCGAGGTGGCCGTCGTCGAAGCCGGTCGCCTTGTTGGGGTGGTGGCCGATCGCCGCGAAGACCTGCGGGAACGCGTTCGCCGACGCGAGCGCGGCGCGCCCGGTCAGCCCGTCCTGGCCGATCGTGAGGATCCGGTTGACCCCGGCCCGCGTCGCCGCGGAGACCAGCTCCGCGTCGTCGGGCGTGCAGGAGTCGAGATGGGTGTGGGAGTCGATCAAGCGGCCTTCGGGGGCTGCTGCTGCTTGGGGAAGAGCGGGTCGAGGTCGGCGACCTGCGTCGGCAGCGACGCGCCGAGGCGCGCGCCGCCGATCGCGAGCGCCGGTGCGACGTCGCCTTCGAGGTCGGGGAAGCCGAGGGCGGCCATCAGCGTCCCGGCACGCTCGGGGATCCAGGCGTGGAGCAGGACGGTCACCACGCGCAGGCCCTCGACGAGCGTCGCGAGCGTCTGGTCGAGCTCGGCCGCGCGCGCGTCGTCCTTCGCCATCTTCCACGGCTCCTGGTCTCCGACGTAGGCGTTGAGCCGGCGTACGCGCACCCAGATCTCCTCCAGGGCGGGCGTCAGCTCGGCGCGGCCGACGAGCTCGCCGACGCGGTCGGCGAGGCCGTCGAACTCGGCGACCACGGTCGGGTCGAGGTCGACCTGCGGGACGGCGCCGTCGCGGTAGCGCAGCAGCATCTTGATCGTCCGGCTGGCGAGGTTGCCGAAGTCGTTGGCGAGCTCGGACTCGTAGCGCTTCTCGAAGTCGGCGGTGGAGACCGAACCGTCCTGCCCGAAGCTGACGTCGCGCAGCAGGTAGAAGCGCAGCGCGTCGGCGACGTACTTGTCGATGACCT
>JAOPZG010000192.1 GCA_025964215.1 Conexibacter sp. | reverse complement strand
GGGCGTGGATGCGGCTGCGCGCGGCGGCCGAGGCGCTGCGCGACGGCCGCTCGATCGCCGACGCCGCGCTCAGCGGCGGCTTCGCCGACCAGGCGCACCTGACGCGCTGGATGCGCGAGATGATGGGGTTGACCCCGGCGGTCGCGCTCACCGCGCTGCGGGGTCAGACCCCGAGCGCAGGCGCGCCCGTGCCCACGCGCCGCGCGACGTAGACCGAGATCGAGCCGGTCATCGTCGGCACGACCTCGACCTCCCGCACGTCCCCGAACCCCGCCTCCGCGATCAGCCCGGGCAGCGCGCCGTCGGCGTTGGGCTGCGTGTTCGCGCGCCCGTCGGCGAGCTGCACGACGCGGAAGGCCAGGCGCATCGCGCGCGTCCGCTGCCGGCCGTAGTCGGCGATCACCAGCCGCCCGCCGGGCGCGAGCGCCGCGTGCATCGCGGCGAGGATCGCGCGCTTCATCGCCGGCGGGCACTGGTGGAGCACGAGGCTGGAGACGACCACGTCGGCCCCGACCTCCTCCAGCGCATCGCCCATCCCCACACGCCAGTCGACCACCACGCCCGCCGCATCCGCCTTGCGCCGCGCCACCGCCAGCACGTCGGGGTCGGGATCGACGCCGACGATCCGCGCCGCCGGCTGCACGCGCGCCAGCAGCAGCGCCAGCGAGCCGGTCCCGCAGCCCACGTCCACGATCGCCTCGCCCGGCCGCGGCGCGACGTGCGCCACGACCAGCCCCCGCCACCGCCGCTCCCGCGTCAGGGCCGCCACCGCGTCGTAGAACCGCACCGGCGCGACGCGGCCCAGGGCCGGGGTGAACGCTCGCTCGGTCGTCATGCGGCCAGTGTCGAGGACGCCGCGCGCCGCGTCTTGAACGAAGCGCTCGTCCTCAGGCGGTCTTCGCCGCGCTGCGGTTCGCCTTGACGCGGTCGTTCGCGGTCAGGACGACCTTGCGCAGCCGCACCGCGTCCGGCGTCACCTCGACGCACTCGTCGGAGCGGATGAACTCCAGCGCCTGGTCGAGCGAGAGCCGCAGGGGCGGCACCATGTTGACCATCTCGTCCGCGTTGGCCGAGCGGATGTTCGTCTGCTTCTTCTCGCGGACCGCGTTGACGTCGAGGTCGTCGGCGCGGGCGTTGGAGCCGACGATCATGCCCTCGTAGACGTCCTCGCCGGGGCCGACGAACAGCGCGCCGCGCTCCTGCATCCGCATGATCGCGAACGACGCGGTCTTGCCGACGCGGTCGGCGACCAGCGAGCCGGCGGCGCGGGTCTTGATGTCGCCCTGCCACGGCTCGTAGCTCTCGAAGACCGAGTGCATGATCCCCGAGCCGCGGGTCTCGGTCATGAACTCGGTGCGGAAGCCGATCAGGCCGCGGGCGGGCACGAGGTACTCGAGGCGGACCCAGCCGGTGCCGTGGTTGATCATCTGCTCCATCCGGCCCTTGCGCAGCGCCATGAGCTGCGTGACGGTGCCGAGGAAGTCCTCGGGCACGTCGATCGCCATGCGCTCGATCGGCTCGTGGACCTTGCCGTTGATCGTCTGGGTGACGACCTTCGGCTTGCCGACGGTGAGCTCGAAGCCCTCGCGGCGCATGGTCTCCACCAGCACGCCGAGCTGGAGCTCGCCGCGCCCCTGGACCTCCCACGTGTCCGGGCGCTCGGTCTCCAGCACGCGGATCGACACGTTGCCGACGAGCTCGGCCTGCAGGCGGTCGGAGACCTGACGTGCCGTCAGCTTGGAGCCGACCTTGCCGGCCAGCGGGCTCGTGTTGATCCCGATCGTCATGCCCAGCGCGGGCTCGTCGACGCTCACCGGCGGCAGCGGCTTGGGGTCGTTCGCGTCGGCGATCGTGTCGCCGATCGTGATCTCCGGGAAGCCGGCCAGCGCGATGACCTCGCCGGGGCCGGCGCTGTCGGCGGAGACGCGGCTCATGCCCTCGGTGATGTAGAGCTCGGCGACGCGGACCTTCTCGACGTCGCCGGAGCCGTGACGGCACCAGGAGACCGTCTCGCCCTTGCTGATCGTGCCGTTGTGGACGCGGCAGAGCGCCAGCCGGCCGACGTAGGCGGATGCGTCGAGGTTGGTGACCAGCGCCTGCAGGCCATGGCCCTCGGTGTAGACCGGCGCCGGGACGGCGGTGACCAGCAGGTCCAGCAGCGGCTTGAGGTCGGTGCCGTCGACGCCCTGCTCCAGCGAGGCCTGGCCAGCGCGCGCGTTGGTGTAGACGATGGGGAACTCGATCTGCGTGTCGTTCGCGTCGAGGTCGATGAACAGCTGGTAGACCTCGTCGACGACCTCGGCGATCCGGGCGTCCGGGCGGTCGACCTTGTTGATGACCAGGATCACCGGCAGGTTCGCCTCGAGCGCCTTGCGCAGCACGAAGCGCGTCTGCGGCAGCGGGCCCTCCGAGCTGTCGACGAGCAGGACGACGCCGTCGACCATCGTCAGGCCGCGCTCGACCTCGCCGCCGAAGTCGGCGTGGCCGGGGGTGTCGACGAGGTTGATCTTGACCTCGCTCGCGCCCTCCGGCGTGTAGCGGATGGCCGCGTTCTTGGCGAGGATCGTGATCCCGCGCTCCCGTTCCTGGTCCATGGAGTCCATGACCCGGTCGGTGACTTCCTCATGATCGGAGAACGTGCCCGACTGCCGGAGCATGGCGTCGACGAGCGTCGTCTTGCCATGATCGACGTGGGCGATGATGGCGACGTTGCGCAGGTCTTCGCGGGCGAGCATCCCATCACCGTAGGGCAGGACCCGACTTGCTTCCCTCCCCGTCTCCTCGTAGGTTCGTTCCCCGGTGCTGCTCGGCACCGGAAACCTGAGTCTCCCTGGGAGGAGAACCGCAATGTCCCATGTCCTCCGCCGCCGGCTGGTCGCCGCGGCGATCACCGCATCCTCCGTCGCGCTCGTCGCGGCTCCCGCGCAGGCCGCGTCGAAGATCTCGAAGACCGACAAGGCGCAGAACACGGCGATCAAGAAGGTCTCGAAGACCGCCACCAGCGCCAGCAAGAACGCCAAGAGCGCGGGCAAGAGCGCCAAGGCCGCCGGCGTGAGCGCCGCGGCCGGCATCGCCGCCGCCAAGGCCGCCGACACCAAGGCCGGCTCGGCCGCCGGCACCGCCAACACCATCCTCGCCGGCGTCCCCGCGATCCTCGACGGGCTCAACAAGCTCGCCGCCGGCCTGCAGCAGGCCGCCGACGGCCTGACGAAGCTCGGCGCCAACGCCGCCGCGCAGGAGTACGGCGCGGTCCAGGTGGCGCTCGGCACGACGGTCGTCCCCGGCACGGTCCTGAACTCCGGCGACATCCCGGACGACTCCAACGCCGCGATCGTCACCGGCACGGTGATCGTCCCGGTGCCCGCGACCGCCACGGCCGTCCCGGTCCGGCTGCTCGCCGGCGTCCGCTCCGGCGAGTCCGACGGCACCGGCGCGAGCGACCCCGTCGCCTCGGCCGGCATCGTCTCGCTGAGCGTCGCCGACACGACCGGAGGCGGCATCACCATCGGCGGCGGCAACACCGGCCTCGCCCGCGCGCCGATCACCTCGGCGCCGAACGCCACCGCTGGCGGCGCGCCGGTCTACCCGATCCCCAACAAGGCCCCGCGCGTGGACGCCACGCCGAACCCGTTCGCGTTCCCCGCGGACCTCGCGATCGACCTGACCGACCCGGCGACGCTGTACAACCTGACCGGCGCCGGCGCCGGCCCGTTCACCGTCACCAACATCACGGGCTCGACGGCCCCGATCACGGTCACGTTCACGGTCCGCTTCAACGACCTGACCGCCTCGGCCACGGACGTCACGGCGTAAGCCACGCAGCACCGGCAACGCGCCGGGCACGGGCCTTGGGGAGCCCGTGCCCGGCGCCGCGCCACGTAGCATCCCGGCGGTGTCCGCGCCTGCGCCCTGGCCGCCGCCCTCGGCCTTCGAGCTCCCGCCCGACGGCTACCGCGCCGTCGTCGGCGAGTCCTTCCACCAGGAGGCGCTCGCCGCCACCGTCCCGCTCACGACTCCGGGCGAGGAGGGCCGGCCGACCTTCCGCGCGCTGCTCGTCGCCGAGCCCGAGAACCCGTACGACGCCAACGCGATCGCGATCCACTCCGCGGCCGGCAAGGTCGGCCACCTCTCACGCCGCGAGGCCATCGACTACGCCCCCGTCATGGCCGCGCTCGCCGAGCACGGCCACAGCGCCGGCCTCTGCGACGCCTTCCTCAACGGCGGCCCGTCCGAGGGCAAGAGCTTCGGCGTCGTCCTCCGCCTCTCGCCGCCGTTCGACTGCGTGCTGGAGATCCGGGCGAGCGCGGCGGGCTGAGGCTCAGCCCCGCCGCGTCCCCGTGATCAGCAGGTACTCGCGCGAGTGGGTGATCTCGCCGTTGGTGCGGTGGTTGGCCTCGAAGAAGTCGACCCACGAGCGCTGAAGGTCGGCGCGGCGGTCGCCGAGGCTCTCGGCCAGCGTCTTGGTCGGGCCGTAGCTGGCGGAGAAGAGCTCCCAATAGGCCTCGCCGGAGGGCAGGTGGATCGGCGAGTCGTGGCGCTCGACCTCGAGCTCGAAGGACGCGTCGAGGAGCTCGTGCACGATCGCCTCGTCGCCCCAGTCGAACGGGATGCTCGGGGGCGGCGCGGGCTGGAACGGCGCCATCAGCTTGAAGAGGTCGGCGATGCCGCTCGTCGGCGTCCAGTTCGCCAGCGCGATCCGGCCGCCCGGGCGGGTCACGCGCGCCAGCTCGGCCGCGGCGGCCTCGTGGTCGGGCGAGAACATGATGCCGAGCGTCGAGGAGACGGCGTCGAAGCTCGCGTCCGGGAGCTCGAGGCGCTCGCAGTCGCCGACGCGGTAGTCGATGTCCAACCCGCGCTGCTGCGCGCGGCCGCGCGCGGTGTCGATCAGGACCGGCGCGAGGTCGACGGCGGTCACGGGCGCG
>JAOPZG010000162.1 GCA_025964215.1 Conexibacter sp. | reverse complement strand
GCGAGCGCGCCGTCGCGCAGCTCGAGCAGCGACGGGCCCGAGCCGACGAGCACGTCGTCGCCCGAGACCGCGAGCTGCATGGCTGGGAAGACGAGGTTGTTCTCCGGGACGGTCGCGGTGACCGGCGGCGAGAACGTCGCCGCCGCGGCCGGGGTCGCCAGGACCGCGGCCGCCGCGACCGCGATGAGGAGCATCGATGCGCGCATGGTCCCGCAACGTACGCGGCGCGCGGAGGTGACGGCGCGTCGAGGAGATCCTCCAGGCCTGCTATCCCCCACCCCGTGTCCTCCTCGCGCCCCTTCCCCTACGTCGGCATGCCGGTCTCGGTCATGCACCTCGGCGTCACCGAGGAGCATCTCGTCGAGGAGGTGCTGGACGAGGGCCGGACGCTGGTCGTCGGCGGCGAGACGTTCACGCTGCGCCGGCTCAACGGCTGGTTCGTGCGCCGCGAGGAGCCGTACTACGGGACGCGGCTGCTGCTCGACAGCGCCGTGTGAACGCCGTGTTCAGGCGCCGTTCAGGCGCGCGGCCCGATCATCGGCCGCACGCATGGACCTGTCGCTGCTGCATCAGCTGAACCTCCTCTTCGCCCGGCACGACGGGTTGGAGGACCCCCTGGTCGCCTACGCCAACGCGTCGGAGATCCTCTTCCTGGGGGTGTTGGTCGTGGCGTTCGTCGTGTCGCGCGGCGCGCGCCGCGCGGTGGTGGCCGCCGGGCTCAGCGCGGGGCTGGGCCTGGCGGTCGCCGCCGTGATCTCGCGGCTCGTCGACCGCCCGCGACCCTTCGTCGCGCACCCCGACACCGTCCACCTCTTCGCCCACCACGCCGCCGACCCCGGTTTCCCGAGCGACCACGCGACCGCCGCCTTCGCGATCGCCGTCGCGCTCCTGCTCCGCTCCCGCCGCTGGGGCCTGCTCGCCCTCGCCGCCGCGACGCTCCTCGCCCTCACCCGCGTGGCGATGGGCATCCACTACCCGACCGACGTCCTCGCCGGGGCGGCCATCGGCTCCCTCGCCGCGCTCACCCTCCACCAGCCGCGGGTGCGCGCGCTGCTCGACGCCCTCCCTCAGCCCAGCGTCGAGCTGTCGATGACGAAGCGGTAGCGGACGTCGGACTGCATCACGCGCTCCCACGCGTCGTTGATCTGGTCGGCGGAGATCGTCTCGATCTCCGGTGCGATCCCGTGCTCGGCGCAGAAGTCGAGCATCTCCTGGGTCTCGGCGATCGAGCCGATGGCGGAGCCCGCGAACGAGCGGCGGTGCAGGAGCAGCGAGAAGACGGCGACCGGCAGCGGGGCCGACGGCGCGCCGACGTTGACGAGCGCGCCGTCGGTGGCCAGCAGGCCGAGGAAGGCGCTGATGTCGATCTCCGCGCTGACCGTGTTGATGATGAGGTCGAAGCGGTTGGCGAGCTGCTCGAAGGTGGCCGGGTCGCTCGTGGCGTGGTAGGCGGCGGCGCCCATGCGCAGTCCGTCCTCCTGCTTGCTCAGCGTCTGCGAGAGGACGGTGACCTCGGCGCCCATCGCGCTCGCGAGCTTGACCGCCATGTGGCCCAGGCCGCCGAGGCCGACGACGGCGACCTGCCGGCCGGGACCGGCCTCCCAGTGGCGCAGCGGCGAGTACGTGGTGATCCCGGCGCAGAGCAGCGGCGCGGCGACATCCAACTCGAGGCCGTCGGGGATCCGCAGGACGAACGCCTCGTCGACGACGACGTGCGAGGAGTAGCCGCCGCGCGTGATCGTCCCGTCGCGGTCGACCGACCCGTAGGTCTGCGTGTTGCCGGGGATGCAGTACTGCTCGTCGCCCTTCAGGCAGTTGGCGCACTCGCCGCACGAGTTGACCATGCACCCGACGCCGACGCGGTCGCCGACCGCGTGCTTGCGCACCTCGGCGCCGACGGCCGAGACGACGCCCGCGATCTCGTGGCCCGGGACCGCCGGGTAGGGCACGTCGCCCCACTCGCCGCGGCAGTGGTGGATGTCGGAGTGGCAGATGCCGCAGTACTTGATGTCGATCGCGACGTCGCGCGGACCGACCTCGCGGCGCTCGATGGTGGTCGGGGTCAGGGCGTCGTGCGCGGACGGGGCCGCGTAGGCGTTGGCGGTGCTCATGTCCCTGCACTCTGCCACCGATCGCAACCGGTTGAGGGGCCTTGTCAGAGGGGTACCAACAGGACCTCCCACGCGCGGCGCCGGGCGTCGTACGGTGGAGAGCGACCTCATGGACTCGACCAACGACATCGCGGAGTTCCTGGCCTCGCGGCGGGCACGGATCACGCCGGACATGGCGGGGCTGCCGGCCTACGGCAAGCGCCGCGTCCCCGGGCTGCGGCGCGAGGAGGTCGCCTCGCTGGCCGGCGTCAGCGTCGAGTACTACCGGCGGCTGGAGCGCGGCAACGTCAGCGGCGCGTCGGAGAGCGTGCTCGAGGCGCTCGCCGCGGCGCTCCAGCTCGACGACGCCGAGCGCGCCCACCTCTTCGACCTGGCGCGCGCGGCCAACCCCATCGCGCCAAAGCGCCGCCGGCCCGTGCAGCAGCGGATCCGCCCGGTCGTCCAGCAGATCCTCGACACGATCGGCGCGCCCGCGCTCGTGCGCAACGCGCGCGTCGACTACCTCGGCGCCAACGCGCTCGGCCGCGCGCTCTACGCGCCGCTCTTCGAGAGCCGCGAGCAGCCGGCCAACAGCGCGCGCTTCACCTTCCTGGACCCCGCCGCCGCCGACTTCTACCCCGACTGGGATCGCGTCTCCAGCGACCTCGTCGCGCACCTGCGCTCCGAGGCCGGCCGCAACCCCTACGACCGCGGGCTCTCCGACCTCGTCGGCGAGCTCTCGACGCGCAGCGAGGAGTTCCGCGTCCGCTGGGCCGCGCACAACGTGCGCTTCCACCAGACCGGCGTCAAGCGGATCCACCACCCGGTCGTCGGCGAGCTCCACCTCAACTACGAGGCGATGGAGCTCGCGGCCGACACCGGCCTCACCATCAGCGTCTACGCCGCCGAGCCCGGCTCGGCCTCCGCGCAGGCGCTCGACCTCCTGGCCAGCTGGACGGCCACGCCCGACGGCGTGCCGCACGCCGGCTGACCCCGACCAAGGACGACAACATGGAACACCGCAACCTGGGGCGCACCGGCGTCTCGGTCAGCAAGCTGTGCCTCGGCGCGATGATGTTCGGCGCGTGGGGCAACACCGACCACGACGACTCGATCCGGATCATCCACGCGGCGCTCGACGCGGGCATCACGTTCATCGACACGGCCGACGTCTACTCGCAGGGCGAGTCGGAGGAGATCGTCGGCAAGGCGCTCGCCGGCGGCCGCCGCGACTCCGTCGTCCTCGCCACCAAGGTCTGGGGCCAGATGGGCGAGGACCCCAACCACCGCGGCGGCTCGCGCCGCTGGATCGTGGAGGAGGTCGAGAGCTCGCTCAAGCGCCTCGGCACCGACCACATCGACCTCTACCAGATCCACCGCCCCACACCGGAGACCGACCTGGAGGAGACGCTCGGCGCGATGAGCGACCTGGTCGACCAGGGCAAGGTGCGCTACATCGGCCACTCCACGTATCCCCCGTCGCTGATCGCGGAGGCCCAGTGGCTGGCGCGCGACCGCGGCCTGCACCGCTTCGTCAGCGAGCAGCCGCCGTACTCGATGCTCGCGCGCGGCATCGAGGCCGACGTCCTGCCCACGTGCGAGAAGTACGGCATGGGCGTCATCCCGTGGAGCCCGCTCTCCGGCGGCTGGCTCTCGGGCCGCTGGCGCAAGGACGCCGACGCGCCGGCGCCGACCTCGGCCGCCCGCGCGCGGCTGACCGATCGCTACGACCTCTCGCTGCCCGCCAACCAGCGCAAGCTCGACGCGGCCGAGGCCTATGCCTTGCTCGCCGAGGAGGCCGGGATGTCGCTGATCGAGATGGCCATCGCCTTCGTCCTCAACCACCCCGCCATCACCTCGGCGATCATCGGGCCGCGCACGATGGAGCAGCTCGTCTCCCAGCTCCCCGCCGCCGACCGCGTCCTCGACGCCGAGCTGCTCGACCGGATCGACGCGATCGTCGCGCCCGGCACCAACGTCAACCCCGCCGACGGCGGCTGGGCGAGCCCGGCGCTCGAGCCCGCGGCGCGGAGGCGCTGAGCATGGACATCACCCGCAGCGGCGTCGCCACCGTCAAGGGCCCGGCGGACTGGTTCACCGGCGACGTCTACATCGACGCCGTGGCCGTCCCGGTCGCGCCGGCGCGCGCGCAGGCCAACCTGGTGCACTTCACCCCGGGCGCCCGGACCGCATGGCACACGCATGCGCTCGGGCAGACGATCTACGTCGTCGAGGGCGCCGGGCGCTGCCAGCGCCGCGGCGGCGAGATCGAGGAGATCCGCCCCGGCGACCGCGTCTTCTTCGCCCCCGGCGAGGACCACTGGCACGGCGCGGCCGCCGACCGCTTCATGGTGCACATCGCCATCAACGAGGTCGATGCCGAGCATCCCGACGCCGCCGACTGGGGCGCGCACGTCACGGACGAGGAGTACGGCGCCACCGCTACAGGGTGAGCGCGCGCCCGGCCGACCCGTACAACTCGATGTGCTCCTCGACGACGTCCTGCACCGCCCGGATCACGGGCGGCATCAGCCGGACGATCGCGTACTCCTCAGGATGCTCGCGCAGCTGCGCCTCGAGCGTCGTGCGGAAGGCGTAGCGCATGTCCGAGTTGAGGTTGATCTTGCTCACGCCGATCTTCGCCGCCGACTCGAAGTAGTGCCCGGGCGTGCCGCTGCCGCCGTGGAGGCTGATGTTGACGTCGATCGCCGCCCGGATCTCCGTGAGCAGGTCGAGGTCGAGCTGCTTCGGGACCGGGTAGCGGCCGTGGAGGTTGCCGACGGCGGCGGCGAAGGTGTCGATCCCGGTAGCCTCCACGAACGCCCGCGCGCCCGCGGGCGTGGAGAACGTCTTGCGGACCTCCTCGTAGTCGATGTCCTCGGTGTGGACGTTCGAGCTGCCCCCGAAGTAGTGCGGCTCGCTCTCGACCAGCGCGCCCGTGGTCTCGCGCGCGTACGCGACGACCTCGCGCGTGGCGGCGACGATCTCCTCGTCGCTCGCGTCCTTCTTGGCCTGGCTGTAGTCGATGTGGATGAACTCGAAGCCGGCGTCGATCCCGGCCTTGGCCGCCTCCACGCTCGGGCTGTGATCGAGGTTCACGTACATCTCGATCCCGAGCTCGGCGCGGTAGTTGTCCACCATCGAGCGCAGGTTGGCGAGGCCGATGGCCTCCACCTCGCCCTGGCTGACCTCGACCAGCACCGGCGAGCGCTTGACCTGCGCGGCGCGGGCGACCGCGACCAGCGTCTCCTGGTTGTCCACGTTGAACGCGCCGACCGCGAAGCGCTCGCGGCGGCTGCGCTCCATGAGCTCGCGGGCTCTCGTGACGTTGTCGTTCATGCTGATGGTGCCTCCCGTGAGACGTCCTTGGCGGCCTTGTCCTCGCGCAGGCCGAGGAAGCGCGGATGCCGCAAGCGCCCGGCGCTCGTCCACTCGCTGAAGACGACCTGCGCGACGAGCTTCGGCTCGACCCAGGTCGCGGTGCGCTCGCGGATCGCCGCGGCGTCGGCGAACGGCGCGGTGTCGCGGCGCAGCTCGCGCAGGCGCGCGCCGAGCGCGGCGAGCGTCGCCTCGTCGAAGCCCGTGCCGACCTTGCCGGCGTAGATCAGCGCGCCGTCCTCGTAGTGGCCGAGCAGCAGCGCGCCGAAGTCCGCGCGCGCGCCCTTCGGCGCGGTGAAGCCGCCGATGACGAGCTCCTGGCCCTGCTCGCACTTGAGCTTCAGCCAGTCCTTGGAGCGCTTGTCGCTGTAGCGGCTGCTCGCGCGCTTGGCGACGAGGCCCTCCCAGCCCTTGCGACACGCCTCCTGGAAGTAGGCCTCGCCGTCGCCGTTGCGGTGGGTCGAGAAGCGCAGCGCCTTGTCGTCGAACCTCAGGACCGTGCGCAGCAGCCGCTTGCGCGTGCGCAGCGGCAGCGCGCGGACGTCCTGGCCGTCGAGCCAGAGGACGTCGAAGATGTAGAAGAACACCGGGACGCGCGTGCGGCCGCGCTGGGCGAGCTTGGCGAAGCTCGTCTGCGCGCCGTCGAAGGCGACGACCTCGCCGTCGACCACGAAGCGCCGCTGCGGCTGATGCTCCAGCGCGGTCGCGACCTCCGGGTAGCGGCCGTTCAGCGACAGGTCGTTGCGGGAGAGGAGCTTGACCTCGTCGCCGTCGCGGATCGCGATGCAGCGCACGCCGTCGAGCTTGCGCTCGAAGATCCACTCGTCGTCGCTGAAGCGCGCGTCGGTCAGGACCGCCTTCATCGCGCCCGCGCGCTCGGGCACCGGCGCGGCGCGCAGCAGCGCGCGCTCGTCCTCGGAGAGCCCGTCGAGCGGGCCGGTCGCGGGCTGGTCGGCCATGGGCCGACCATGGAAGCACAGCGCCGCGGCTCAGCCCAGGGTGAACGTGCGGTCGGCGTGCACGCGGACGCGCGCGCCGAGGAAGTCGTCGCCGGCCATCGCGGCCATGTCCGCGGGGTCGTCGGCCTTCGCGAGCACGCGGTCGCCGCCCGCGGTGAGCGCGAAGAGGATCCCGTAGCTCGGCGATCCGTCGCGACCGTAGATCAGCGTGCAGGTCTCGGCGACCGCCTCGTGCTCGCCGGGCGGCAGGACGGCGCGGGGCTCGGGGTGCTCCGGCGCGGGCGCCAGGAGCGCGAACGGCCGCTGCGGCGGCGCGTTGCCGTAGAGGCCGAGCGCGTGCTTGGTCGCGTACCAGCCGAGCGCGGTGCTGAGCCCGACCGTGCCGGGCGGCGCGGCCCGGAGCTGCCGGGCGACGGCGATGATCCCGTGCGTGGCGTAGTCGTTGCCTGGGCCGCCGAAGAACGTCAGGCCGCCGGTGCAGGTGAGCGGGCGGTCGGGGTCGTCGAGCGGCAGGCCGAGCGCCTCGGCGGCGAGCTCGACCGCGGCGGGGAAGCAGGAGTACAGGTCGATCGGGCCGAGGTCGCCGGCGCTGATCCCCGCGTGCGCGAAGAGCGCCTCGCCGCAGGCGCGGATCGCGGGCGAGCGGTGCAGCTCGCGGCGCTCGGAGAGGAACCACTCGTCGGTCGCGCGCGCTGCCCCGTGGAGGAAGGTCCAGCGCTCGCGCGGGATGCCGAGCGCCTCCGCGGTCTCCGCCGAGCACAGGATGACCGCAGCGCCCTGGTCGACCTGGATGTTGGAGTTGAGCAGCTTGGTGTAGGGCAACGTCACCAGGCGGTTGGACGGCGAGGGCGTCCCGAGCTCCTCCGAGGTGTAGGCCTTGGGCGCCCAGGCCGCGGGCTGGTCGACCGCCGTCCGGCTGAACCGCGACCACAGCCCGGCGATCCGCGCCAGGTGCTCCTGCGGCGTCCGCCCCGACGCCGCCCGGATCGCGTTCTCGATCAAGGGATAGGCCATGATCGGCGCGATCATCCCGACGGCGGTCTCGGCCTCGGTGCCGGAGGCCTGGTCGGGCTCGAGGATCTCGTCCGGCGCGCGGTCGGGGTCGGCCGCGGGCCAGTCGGGCGCCTCGCCGAGCTTCGCCAGCCGGGCGACGGTGCTCAGCGCCTCGGCACCGCAGACGATCGCGGCCTCCAGCGCGCCCTCCTGGATCCGCTCGGCCAGGACGCCGACCAGCAGCTGCGGCCCGTTGCCGCCCTGCATGCTCGAGCGGAGCGTCGGGACGTCGAGCCCCAGCAGCTCGGCGGCGCGGCGACCGGGGTCGCCGTCGGCCCACGCCG
>JAOPZG010000642.1 GCA_025964215.1 Conexibacter sp. | reverse complement strand
CGCCCTCGTACTCCTCCCCCACGGCCTTCGCCCGCCGCAGCGCCGCTCGCGCGCGCTCGAGCTGCGCGTCGGGCAGCCGCGCGTCGATCGGCAGCGCCATCGGGACCTCGAAGATCCACAGCGCCTCGATCGTCGAGCCGCTGTGGTCGAGCCCCGGGTCGGTCTCCTCGCCCGCGAGCCGCCCCGCCGTCTGGATCATGTCGTCGTCGAGCGGCGTGCCCGTCAGCGGGACGAGGATCGAGCCGTACTCGAGCTCGTCGCGCTCCAGCTTCAGCGCCGCCTCGGGCACCGTCACGCGCTTGAGGATCGACTTGCCCTGCGTGCGCCGGTACGCAACGTAGGTCACCAACCCGAACGCCATCCAGCCGAAGCCCACGTAGCGCGCGCCGGCGTGCGTGACGACGACGCTGACCCACGCGGCGGCGGACAGGATCGCGCCCACGACCGCCGGCAGCGGCAGCGACCCGCCGCGGAACGGCACCGACAGCGGGATCGAGTAGAAGCGCTCGCGGTTCGGCTCGCGGTAGCGCAGCGAGATGATCGAGAGGTGCGCGATCGTCAGCCCGAGCAGGGCGCCGAACGCGTAGATGCCGACGAGGAAGTCGAGGTCCTCGGGCACGATCAGCGCGCCCGCGATCACCGCGGCCATGACGATCAGGACGAACGGCGTCGAGCGCGTCGGGTGCAGCCGCCCGAGCGCGCTCGGGATCTGCCGGTTGCGCGAGAGCGAGTAGGCCAGCCGCGAGAGCCCGAGCATCGCGGAGTTCGACGCGGCGATCAGCGTCGCCGTCGCCGCGACCGAGATGGTGTACTTGAAGAACGTCGCCAGCCAGTCGGTGTCGAAGCTCTCGGCGATCCCGAGCACCGGCGCCTCGAGGTACTGCCCGCTGATCGCCGTGTGACCGTCGACCACGGGGAACGCGGTCACCGCCACGAGCCCGATCCCGACGTAGACCACCATGACGACCGCGGTCGCGCTGCCGATCAGCCGCTTGAGCGACGCGCGGCTCGCGGTCACCTCGGCCGAGAGCCCGGCGGCGGACTCGAGCCCCGTGAAGACGACCGTCGCCACGCCGAGCGCGAAGACGACGTCGTTCCACTGCGGCGTCACGCCGAGGTGGATCGGGTTGACGAGCTTGTCGTAGTTGAAGAACGTCGCCAGCCCGATGACGATCAGCAGCAGCTGGAGGCCGATGTCGGCGACGACGAGCGCGCTGATCCGGTTCACGCGCGTCTTGGAGAAGCCGCGGATGTTGCGCGCCGCGACGTACAGCACGATCCCCAGCGCGAGGATGATCTCGGTGCTGCCGTGCCCGAAGCCGCCCCAGAAGGCCGCCAGGTAGTTCGTCGCCGAGAACGCGGTGACGGCGATCAGGATGACGTAGTCGAGCAGGATCGCCCAGCCGGCGATGAAGCTCACGAGCTCGTTGAAGCCGTAGCGCGCGAAGACCGTCGAGCCCGCGCGCTCCGGGTGCAGCGACGCGCCTTCGACGTAGGTCATCGCCGCCAGCGCGAAGAACAGCCCGGCGACGAGGAAGACGATCGGCGTCAGGCCGAGCGCGTGGTCGGCGACGACGCCGAGCGAGAAGTAGATCGACGACGCGACCGCCGTGTAGACGATCGCGAACAGCGCCGGCTGGCCGAGGCCCTTGCCGAGCATCGGCCGTCCTCAGCGCTCCCGCGGCGCGCGGGCCGCCAGGCGCGTGTTGATGTAGATCCGGCCCAGCCCCGCGGCGATGAACAGGACGCCCATCAGCAGGCCGAAGGCGAGCGCGCCGCCGCCGGCCGCGAGCGTCCGGACGATCAGGGCGACGCCGATGATCACGAGGAGCACCGACAGCAGGCCGGTGGTCCCGCGGTGCACTGCGCGTGGCTCGGGCATGGTCTTGGGCACAGGCTACGGGTCAGTCAGTCCAGGACCGTGATCGGCCGCTTGGAGCGCGGCACGCCGACCGGGTCGGACTGGATGATCACGCGGCACGGGCGCTCGGCCAGCACGGTCTCGAGCGTCTTGCCGAAGAGCGTGGCCCCGCTGCGCGGCGGCAGCGGCGCGACGATCGCCTGCGCGCGCAGCTCGCGCGCCTCGGAGACGATCATCCGCCCGGCCCCGCCCGCGCGGACCTTCTCGATGTGCCCCGTCACGCGCCGGCCGCCCTGCAGGCGCGCCTGCTCGATGATCGACTCGGCCGCCGCCTCCGCCTCGGGCAGCGCGGCGTTGATCGGCGAGGACTGCGGCACCGCGATGTAGACGAGCACGTGGATCCCGCGGCGGCGCCGCGCCGCGAGCTTCGCCGCCGTCGCGAGGGCGCCGTGCGAGTAGCCCGCGGTCGCGTCGAGGACGACGAGCACCGACTCGTACTCCGCCTCGTGCTCGACGACCGAGCGCTCGATCGCGACCTTGTGCGTCGTCGTGAGGTCGAGGCCCTGGCGCTTGCGGTAGATCGGGTAGATCACCATGCCGAGCGTCAGCCAGCCGAGGCCGGCCAGCGCGACGTCGATGTGCAGCGCGGTGACGACGATGAACGCCAGGAAGGTGAAGAGCCCGCCGAAGACCGCGAACAGCGGCAGCGAGCGCCCGCCGCTGAGCGCGATGTTGCCGGGCCCGCGCCACGGCCGCCGCGCGTCCGGCTGCGAGAGCCGCAGCTTGACGACCGCGGTGTGCGCGACCGTGAACGACAACATCGCGCCGAAGGCATACATGTTGCCGAGGAAGTCGGCCTTGCCGGGGATCACCGCGAGGCAGGCGATCCCGCCGAAGATCATGATCCCGATGTACGGCGTGCCGTACTTGGGGTGCAAGGTGCGCAGCTTGTCGGGCACCTGCCGGTGGATGCCCATCGAGTAGACGAGCCGCGAGACGCCGATGATCCCCGCGTTGGAGGCGATCAGCAGGATCGTCGCGGCCAGGATCCCGACATAGATCTCCGCCGGCCCCTGGAGGAACCCGAGGTTGAAGTGCTTGACGACGCCGAGCACCGGGTCGCCGGCGAAGCCGCCCTGGTCCTCGGGCAGGCCGAGCTGCGTGACGTACTTGCCGCTGGAGTCCTGGTGGACCGGCAGCGCGCTGAGCGCGACCATCGGCAGCAGCGAGTAGATCGCGAAGACGGCGATCACCACGCGGTTGATCGCCGCCGGGATCGTCTTCTCCTCGTCCTTGGCCTCCTCGGCCATGTTCGAGATCGTCTCGATGCCCGTGTAGGCGATCATCCCGACGGGGATCGCGATGAAGAAGTCCTTCCACGTCGGCGCGAGGCCGAGGTGGACGTTGTCGACCAGCGTGTCCGGGCTGAAGACGAGGAACAGGCCGACGGCGACGAGCAGCAGCTGGGTCAGGAAGTCGACGACCGCCAAGCCGATGTTGACGCCGGCCGACTCCTTGGCGCCGCGGACGTTGACGGCCGAGAGCAGCGCGATCAGGCCGATCGAGAAGACGACGTCGCCCGGGCCGTGGCGCAGCTCGGCCCAGAACAGGCCGCCGATGTAGTGCGGCACGAAGAACGCCGAGATGGCGATCGTGATCGTGTAGTTGAGCATCTGCGCCCAGGCGGCGAAGAAGCTCCAGAGCTCGTTGAAGGCGTGGCGCGCGAACGACGACGAGCCGCCCGCCTCCGGGTACATCGCCGTCGCCTCGGCGTAGGTGGCGGCCGTCAGGTAGAAGATGAAGCCGGTGATGATGAACACCACCGGGGTGAGGCCGAGCGCGAAGCTCGCCACGAGCCCGAGCGCGTAGTAGATCGACGAGCCCACGTTGCCGTAGGCGGTCGAGAAGAGCGCGTTGACGCCGAGGACGCGCTGAAGACCATGAAGTCGCCGTTCGGCCATCGAGCGTGCGCAGTGTAGGCCGCGAGGCGGTCGGGAGGCGCCGCCGTGCCGGCCGCGCGGCTCTTGCATCCGACCCCGGCGGTCGCGGAGACTCCGTCTCGCAGGGACGCGCCACCCCAGGACAGGGCGGTCCGTAAGCAGGAGGAGAAGGGTCACCATGCACAAGCTGCTCAGCGCGCTCGCCGCGCTCGTGGCGGTCTGCGGCCTCGCCGCCCCGGCGGCGATGGCCGATGGTCCAGGGTCGGGCACGCCGTCGGTCGTCAGCGTCGGCGACTCCGCGATCAGTGGGGAGGCCGGCCGCTGGGCCGGCAACACGAACACCAGCTCCGGCAACGTGGACGCGCTCGGGTCGACCGCGTACTGGGACACGGCGACGGGCGAGGCGATCCCCGGCTGCCACCGCTCCAAGGCCAGCGAGATCGCCATCGGCGGCGGCGTCGCCTCCGCCAACCTCGCGTGCTCCGGCGCGCGCACGTACACGCAGCCCTACAGCTCGGGCAGCGACTTCAAGCCCGGGCTGGACTTCTACGACGACGGCGCGGGCCACATCGGCCAGGCCAAGGCGCTGCAGCAGTACGCCTCGACGCACAACGTGAAGCTCGTCGTGGCGCTGATCGGGGCCAACAACTACGGCTTCGCCGACATCGCCCAGTCCTGCGTGATCGACTTCCTGACCAGCCCGACCTGGTGGAAGGACTACTGCTACGACGACTCGAGCGTGAGCTCGCGCTTCACCGCCGCCAACCAGGCGGCGATCACCGGGCAGGTCGCGGGCGCGTTCCAGAACCTCCGGACCGCGATGCGGGGCGCCGGCTACGCCGACAACGCGTGGACGCTCGACGTCCAGACCTACGCCTCGCCAGTTCCGCCGGGCGCGGCGATCCGCTACTCGGAGTCCGGCTACACGCGCCAGTCCACGGGCGGCTGCGGGCTCTGGAACCGCGACGCGGACTGGGCCAACGGCACGGCGGTCGTCGCCATGAACAGCTCGGCCCGCAACGGCGCCGCGCAGTCCGGCCTGACCAACGCGCGGATCCTCGACATGTCCTCGCTGCTCAACGGCCGGCGGCTGTGCGAGAACACCGTCGGATTGTTGGAGGAGAAGGGCGTGCCCAGCTGGACGGCGGCGGGCGCGGCCGACAAGAGCGAGTGGGTCAGCCAGATCCGGACGACCACCACCCTCTTCGGGCCCTACCAGCTCCAGGAGGACCTCCACCCCAACTACTGGGGCCAGAAGGCGCTGCGCAACTGCGTGCGGCAGGCCTACAACAACGGCTCGCCACGCGGCGGCACGTGCACGCACGGCACGGGCGTGAACGCCAACGGCGAGCCGAACGCGACGCTGGGCTGAGCGACGCGCCACCTCCCACCGGGGGTGGGCCCGTCAGGCGCGGTCTGGCCGCGGCGAACAGGCCCACCCCTGGCGGGGGCGACAGGTGACCCAGATCCGCTCCGGGCGTCTCGTTCGCTACCGAATCACCCGTCCGCCCCGCGAGCGCTCCCGAGGACGACGCCAACCGCCGCGCGGTCCGGCCAACTGCTCACTCCTGACGCCCGCTCGCCGCGGCACGAGGTCGGCTCGCCTGCGCCCGGCTCGTCCGGGCGCAGGCGCCGCCGTGTCGTCCTACGTGATGATCGGGATGATCAGGATCGCCACGATGTTGGCGACCTTGTTCATGGGGTTGATCGCCGGACCGGACGTGTCCTTGAACGGGTCGCCGACGGTGTCGCCGGTGACCGACGCGGCGTGGGCCTCGGAGCCCTTGCCGCCGAACGCGCCGTCCTCGATCAGCTTCTTGGCGTTGTCCCACGCACCGCCGCCGGCGGTCATGAAGACGGCGAAGAAGAAGCCGACGACGATGACGCCCATGAGCAGGCCGCCCAGGAGCTGGATGTCGATCAGGCCGACGACGAGCGTCAGGACGATCGGCAGCAGCGACGGGAGGATCATCTCGCGCTGCGCCGCCTTGGTCACGAGGCTCACGCAGGCCGCGTAGTCGGGCCTCTCGGTGCCCTCCATGATCCCCGGCTTCTCGCGGAACTGGCGGCGGACCTCCTCGACGACGGCGCCGCCGGCGCGGCCGACGGACTCCATCGAGAGGGCGGCGAACAGGCAGACCATCATGCCGCCCAGGAGCAGGCCCATGAGGACCGGCGGGTTGAGCAGGTCGAACTGCAGGCCGGTGCCGGTGACGCCGTGGCGGCTGAGCTCGATCACGAAGGCCGAGAACAGCACCACCGCGGCGAGCACGGCCGAGCCGATGGCGTAGCCCTTGGTGACGGCCTTGGTCGTGTTGCCGACCGCGTCGAGCTTGTCGGTGATGGTGCGGACCTCCTCGGGGAGGTTCGCCATCTCGGCGATGCCGCCGGCGTTGTCGGTGATCGGGCCGAAGGCGTCGAGCGCGACGATCAGGCCGGTCAGCGAGAGCTGGCCGACGACC
>JAOPZG010000134.1 GCA_025964215.1 Conexibacter sp. | reverse complement strand
CCAGTTCGCGCTCTTCGGCGGCCTGGCCTTCATCGCGATCCTGCTGCTCCTCTTCGCCAAGAGCTGCTCGAACACCCGGCACAAGAACGCGCTGAAGGACTACAACCGCGAGGTCACGTCGATCGTGCAGGACTCCGATCGCTCGGTCTCCAAGCAGCTCTTCGACGTGCTGAGCAAGGGCGGCGCCTCGCAGGACGTGACGGTCGCCGTCAACCAGGTCCGGCTCACCGCCGAGGAGGACGCCAAGCGCGCCCGCAACCTCAGCGCGCCCGACGACGTCTCCGCCGCCCAGCACGACTTCGAGCTCGCGATGAACTTCCGCGCCGAGGGCGTCAAGAACATCGGCGACCTGCTGCCCAAGGCGCTGAGCAACCAGCCCAGCGCGGTCGAGGCGATCCGTGGCATCGCCGGCCAGATGCAGCTCTTCCTCTCCTCCGACGTCGTCTACTCCCAGCGCGTCGCGCCGCTGATCGTCGACGCGCTGGACGGCAAGGACCTCCACGACCAGGTCGTCGCGTCCTCGAAGTTCCTGCCGAGCGTCGGCTGGCTCGACGCCGCCAAGGTCGGCGACAAGATCAACCCGGACGCCGGCGCCGCGTCCTCCTCGTCCACCGGCGAGGTCAAGGCCGGCACGCACGGCCACGGCATCGTCAGCGTCACCGCCGGCGGCGTCGCGCTGAGCCCGACCGGGATCAACCGGGTGCCGGCCAAGGCGCCGCTCGCGGTCCAGGTCACCTACGCCAACCAGGGCGAGAACGACGAGTCCAACGTCACGATCTCGGTGAAGGTCACCGGCGGCCCGAAGACGATCTCGGCCACCAAGCGCCTGAACCAGACCAAGGCCGGCACGCAGGCCGCGGTGCCCATCCAGCTCACCACGGTCCCCCCGCGCCAGCAGTCGACGACGATGACGGTCACGATCAAGCCGGTCCCCGGCGAGAAGAAGACCGACAACAACACGACGACCTACACGATCCTGTTCACCTAGTAGCGTCGAAGGCGTGGACAGCTCGACCGCCGGGATCGTCGCGCTCGCCGCGTGCGCCGTGGCGCTGGCGGCGCTGGTCGTCGCCACCGTGGCGCTCGTGCGCCTGCGCCGGCTGCGCTCCGACCAGCGCGTGCTGCTCGGCGCGGGCCCGACCGACGACCTCGTCGAGCACGCCGCGCGGATCGAGCAGGAGATCCGCTCTCTGCACGCCTACGTCGGCGACGTCGCCGCCCGGCTGGACGGGCGCCTGGGCACGGCCGAGGCGCGCCTCGACGGCACGATCGCCTTCCGCGGCCTCGTGCGCTTCGACGCCTACAACGAGATGTCCGGGCAGCAGTCGGTGGCGATCGCGCTGCTCGACGCCGAGCAGTCCGGGATCGTGATGTCGAGCATCCACCACCGCGACCAGGCGCGGCTCTACGTCAAGCACGTCGTGCGCGGCGACCCCGAGTACCCGCTCTCGCCGGAGGAGATCGAGGCCATGCGCGTCGCGCTGGCCGGCGAGCCCCCTCCCGAGCCGCCGCGGCTGCCATGAGGCTCGGCTACCTCGGGCCCGCGGGGACGTTCACGCACGCGGCGCTGCTGGCCTCGCGGTTCGGCGCGGACGCCGAGGCGGTCCCGTTCGACACCGAGCGCGAGACGATCCTCGCCGCGGGGTCGGGCGCGGTCGACGCCGCGCTCGCGCCGATCGAGAACTCGCTCGAGGGCGGCGTCAACGCGACGCTCGACACGCTGGCGCTGGACGCGGCCGGCGAGGGCGTGCGGATCGTCGGCGAGGAGGTCCTGCCGATCTCGCACGCGCTGATCGTCCGGCCGGGGGTCGGGATGGCGGAGATCGAGGCGGTCGTCTCGCATCCGCAGCCGCTCGGCCAGTGCCGGCGCTACCTCGCCGAGGAGCTGCCGGGCCGGCGCGCGATCGCGGCGACCTCGACCGCCGAGGCGGTCCGGACGGTCGCGGACGCCGGCGACTCCGCGTACGCCGCGATCGGCACGACGACCGCCGCCGCGCTCTACGGCTGCGCCGTGCTGGCCGAGGGGATCGAGGACGAGCACGGCAACCAGACGCGCTTCCTCTGGGTCGCGCCCTCGGGGTCAGACCCCTTCGGCACCGCGCACGCGACCGCCGGCGCGAAGACGTCGATCGTCTTCCACGGCGCGGGCGACGCCTCCCCCGGCTGGCTCGTGCGCTGCCTCTCGGAGCTCGCGTTCCGCGGCATCAACCTCACGCGGATCGAGTCGCGGCCGCTCAAGCGCCAGCTCGGCCACTACCTCTTCCTCGCCGATCTCCAGGGCCACGAGGACGACGCGCAGGTGGCCGAGGCGATCGACCGCCTGCGTGCCTATTGCGAGGTCGTGCGGGTCCTCGGCTCGTATCCCTCCGCCGCCTGACGCGCCGAGACGCGCGTTCCCGGGTTCGAACCGGGCGATTTCCGTTGCGGCGGATGCTACGGTTCCGCCTGGAGCCCGCGGCCATGACCCAGCTCACGCCACCACACCACATGCGGTCCACGTTGCCCGGCGAGCACCGGCGGCGTGGACGTGAGGGTGGTCGAGTGCTCGTGCTCAACGCCTCGTATGAGCCGATCAACGTCTGCACGGTGCGCCGCGCGGTCGTCCTGCTGTTGAAGGCCAAGGCCGAGGTCGTCGACCACGCGACCTGGGAGCTGCGCTCCGAGCGCGCCTCCATGTCCCGGCCCGTCGTGATCAGGCTGATGACCTACATCGTCATCCCGCGCGACACTCACCGCCGCAAGATCACCCGCCGCGCCGTCTTCGCGCGCGACAACTGGACCTGCCAGTACTGCGGCTCCCGCTCCAACCTCACCGTCGACCACGTGATCCCCCGCTCCAAGGGCGGCGGCTCCACCTGGGACAACATCGTCGCCTCGTGCGCGCCCTGCAACCGCCGCAAGGCCGACCACCTCCCGGACAAGGCCGGCATGCACCCGAAGCGCACGCCCTCCATGCCCCAGCCCCACGTCTTCATCCACGTCGCCACTCCCACCATCCCAGCGGCGTGGCGCCAGTGGCTCCCTGAAGCGGCATAACAGCCACGGAGCACAAACACTGCCGTCGTCCTCGCAAAGAGGGCACGAGCCCACGGCACGGCGACGAGCAGTGGCGGCGCGAGACGGCCGCAGCCATGGCGTCAATCCGTGTCGTCGCAACCGACGCGCAGACGTCACGCGCGCCGTTCGATGCCCACACGCAGCGAACCGCGACCACAGGACACACCCGTCACCAAGCGAACCGGACCACGGCGGCCGCGCGCGACGCGGAGCGGAGGTGGCGAGCGACACGGAGCTGACGCCCGGCCGGCCCCGCCTGCGCAACGACCCACCGCAGCGAAGCGCCCAAGCGCAAACGAAGCCCTCAAACGCCAAAGGACGCCGCGGCCGAACAGCCGCGACGCCCTTTGAACACCACTGGACTGGACATCCCGCTCCGCGAACTTTCTGAGCGGCCGGAGGGACGACTTCCGGCATCGCGGATCGGGGGTGGCCCGGCGTGGATTCGCTGGATCGTTACTCCAGCCCGACCGATCTAGCGGCCGGCCACCTCCAGGGTCCCGCAAGTACTAGAACTAGATATTCGGACCACCTCCTTTCTCTGGTAGGCGCAATGTAGCACCCCCGCACGACGACTTTGGCCGGTACCTGCTAGCCGCGGTCGACGGACGGACCGGAGGTGGGCCGACTGGCCTACTCGTCGTCCTCCGGGCCCTCGACCGCGGCGTCCTCGGCGGCCAGGTCCTCCCCGGCCTCCTCGTCGCCCTCGACCTCGGGCTCGAGCGGCGCCTCGGCGTCGCCGGGCTCGACCGCTACGGCCAGCTCCTCGCCCTCGACGTCGAGCGTCGGGGCGCCGGACTCGTCCTCGGACTCGGCGATCAGCGCGATCGCGCTCACCTGGTCGTCCTCGCGCGGGTTCATCAGCCGGACGCCCGTCGCCGAGCGGCCCTGCTGCGAGATCCCCTTGACGCCGATCCGCTGCACCATCCCGTTCTGCGAGATGAACACGAGCTCCTGATGCGGCCGGACGACCAGCGCGCCGGCGAGGCCGCCCTTGGTCTCGGTCAGCTTGATCGTCAGGACGCCCTTCGCCCCGCGCGAGGTCTTGCGATACTCGTCGATCTTGGTGCGCTTGCCGTAGCCGGAGTCGGTGACGACGAGCATGTCCATGTCGTCGCGCGCGACGTCCATGGCGATGACCTCGCCCTTCTCCCCCACGTCCATGCCGCGCACGCCGCCGGTGTCCCGGCCCATGTCGCGCGCCTGCGCCTCCTCGAAGCGGACCGCGAGGCCGGCCTTCGAGACCATCATGATCTCGTCGCCCTCGTCGACCCGGCGCACGGCGATCAGCTCGTCGTCGTCGCGGATCTTGATGGCGATGATCCCGTCGGCCTTGATCGGCGTGTTGTAGGCCTGGAACTTGGTCTTCTTGATGACGCCCTTGCGCGTGGCGAACACGAGGTAAGGCGACTCCGAGAAGTCCCGCGTCGACAGGACCGACTGCACGCGCTCGTTCTCGCGCAGCGGCAGGATGTTGACCAGCGCGCGGCCCTTGGACTGGCGCGGGCCCTCCGGCAGCTCGTACACCTTGGAGCGGTAGACCTTGCCCCGGTTGGTGAAGAACAGCAGGAAGTCGTGGGTCGAGCACACGAAGAGGTGCTCGATGTAGTCGCCTTCCTTCATGTCCATCCCGGTGATGCCGACACCGCCGCGAGCCTGCTGGCGGTACGTCGTCAGCGGAACGCGCTTGATGTACCCCGACTTCGTGATGGTGATGACCATCTGCTGGTCGGCGATCAGGTCCTCGATGTCGAGCTCGTCCTCCGACGGGGCGATCTCGGTGCGGCGCGGCTCGGAGAAGCGCTCGGAGATCTCCACGAGCTCCTCCTTGATCAGCGCG
>JAOPZG010000098.1 GCA_025964215.1 Conexibacter sp. | reverse complement strand
GTTCACGTTCCAGGTCGCGATGCGCATCGGGGTGAACGGTACCCCGCGCCGCGCGTGGCGCGCCGCTCAGCCGACGACGAGGTCCACGTAGCCGTCGGCGATCGCCGCGACGTCGAGGCGGCCGCGTGGCCGGTACCACTGGGCGGTGTGGTTGACCATGCCCAGGAGCGCCGAGAGCGTCAGGCGCGCGTCGGGCAGCCGGGCGGCGCCGTCGTCGGCGATCCGGCGCAGCAGTCCCTCGACCAGCCGCTCGAAGCGCTTGCGGCGCTCGCGCACCTGCGCCCACTGACGGCCGTGGTCGATGACGTGGCGCTCCTGCTGGAAGACGAGCATGTGGTCGCGGTGCTCGACCACGTGCGCGACCCAGCTCCGCACGAGCGCGCGCAGCTGCTCCTCGGCGGTGCCGCCCTCGGCGAGCAGCGCCTGCGCCTCGGTCAGCAGCGGGTCCATGAGCTGGTCGCAGATCGCGATCAGCAGCTGCTCCTTGCCGCCGAAGTAGTGGTACAAGCCGCCCGCCGCGATGCCGAGCTCCTCGGCGAGCTGGGGGACCGAGGTCTGGTCGTAGCCGCGCCGGGCGAACACGCGGGCGGCGCCGAGCACGACCTCCGCCTGGCGGCGGTCGTAGCGCTCCTGGAGCGCGGCGCGTCCGGGCTTCGGCGGCATCGCCCGGCAGTCTAGACGGTCGTTGAACGATCGTTCGAACTTCGAACGTCCGTTCAAGTATGCTGCGGCGATGCTGTTCGATCTCGACGACGACACCCAGGCCCTGCAGCGCACCGTCCGCGACTTCGCCGTGGGCGAGGTCGCGCCGGTCGCGGAGGAGCTCGATCGGACGAAGGCGTTCCCCTACGAGCTGGTGCGCAAGATGGGGGACCTGGGGTGGATGGGGATCCCGTTCCCCGAGGCGGTCGGCGGCGCGGGCGGCACCTCGCTCCAGTACGCGATCGCGGTGGAGGAGCTGACGCGGATCGACTCGTCGGTCGCGATCACGATGTGCGCGCACACCTCGCTGGGCACGCAGCCCATCTACCTCTTCGGGAGCGACGAGCAGAAGGAGCGGCTGCTGCCCGACCTCTGCGCGGGGCGCAAGCTCGGCGCGTTCGGGCTGACCGAGCCGGAGGCGGGCTCCGACGCGGGCAACGTCAAGACGCGCGCGACGCTGGGCGACGACGGCTGGACGGTCGACGGCGCCAAGCAGTTCATCACCAACGCGGGTACCGAGATCTCCGGCCACGTCGCGATCACCGCAAGAACCGGCGGCCCCACCCACCCGGGCGAGATCTCCAACATCATCATCGAGAACGGCACCGCCGGCTACGAGCAGGGCACGCCTTACCGCAAGATGGGGTGGAACGCGTCCGACACGCGGCCGCTGAGCTTCGACGGCTGCGTCGTCCCCGAGGACAACCTGCTCGGCCCGCGCGGCGCCGGCTTCAAGCAGTTCCTGCACATCCTGGACATCGGCCGGATCGGCGTCGCGGCGATGGGCGTCGGCCTCGCGCAGGGCGCGCTGGACGAGGCGCTGAAGTACGCCAAGGAGCGCAAGGTGTTCGGGCAGCCGATCAGCAAGTTCCAGGCCATCCAGGGCAAGTTGTCCGACATGGCCACGGAGATCGAGGCGGCGCGCCTGCTGACCTACAAGGCGGCGTGGCTCAAGGACCAGGGGCGCAGCTTCTCGCTGACCGCCGCGCAGGCGAAGCTCAAGACCGGCCGGCTCGCGGTGAAGTGCAGCGAGGAGGCGGTGCAGATCCACGGTGGCTATGGCTTCATCGAGGAGTACCCGGTCTGCCGCTTCTACCGCGACGCGAAGATCCTCACCATCGGCGAGGGCACCGACGAGGTCCAGCAGATGGTCATCGCCCGCGCCCTCGGCGCGTAGGACACCATGTCGCGGGCGCGCAGCCTCCACGACCTCGCCCCGATCCTGATCGCCAACCGCGGCGAGATCGCGATCCGCGTGGCGCGGACGGCCCATGGGCTCGGCCTGGCGACGGTGGGCGTGGTCACCGAGGCGGACGACGGCGCCGCCCACGCCGACGCGACCGACATGGTGGTGTCGATCGGCTCGTACCTCGACGGCGAGGAGATCCTGCGCGCGGCGGCGGCCTCCGGCGCCCGCTCGGTCCACCCCGGCTACGGGTTCCTGAGCGAGAACGCGGCGTTCGCGCGGGCCGTGGTCGCCGCGGGGCTGACGTGGATCGGGCCGCCGCCCGAGGCGATCGAGCTGATGGGCGACAAGGGCGCGGCCAAGGACGCGGCGGCCGCCGCGGGCGTCCCGGTCGTGCCGGCGGGCGACGACGGCGGCTTCCCGGTCGTGGTCAAGGCGGTCGCGGGCGGGGGCGGCAAGGGGATGCGCGTGGTGCGCTCCGCCGGCGAGCTGGAGGAGGCCACGGCGGCCGCGCAGCGCGAGGCGCTGGCCGCGTTCGGCGACGACCGCGTGATCGTGGAGCGCTACCTCGAGCGCCCGCGGCACATCGAGATCCAGGTGCTCGCCGACGCCCACGGGGCCGTCGTGCACCTCGGCGAGCGCGAGTGCTCGCTCCAGCGCCGCCACCAGAAGGTCGTGGAGGAGGCGCCGTCTCCGGCGGTCTCGCCGGAGCTGCGCGCGGCGATGGGGGAGGCGGCCGTCGGCCTCGCGCGCGCGTGCGGGTACCTCGGTGTCGGGACGGTCGAGTTCATCACCACCGGCGACGCGAGCACCTTCTTCTTCCTGGAGATGAACACGCGGTTGCAGGTCGAGCACCCGGTGACGGAGCTGGTCTACGGGGTCGACCTGGTCGAGGAGCAGCTGCGCGTCGCGGCGGGGGAGCCCTTGCGCGTGACGCAGGACGCGCTCGTGCCGCATGGGTGGGCGGTCGAGGCGCGGCTCTACGCCGAGGACCCGGCGGCCGGGTTCCTGCCCTCGACGGGGACGGTGCGCGTCTACCGCGAGCCGTCGGGGGAGGGCGTGCGCGTGGACTCCGGCATCCGCTTGGGGTCCGTCGTCGGGACGGCGTACGACCCGATGCTGGCGAAGGTGATCGGGTTCGGCCCGGATCGTGCGACCGCCCTGGATCGCCTCGACCGCGCGCTCGCGTCCTTCGCCTTGGCGGGCATCACGACCAACGCGGCGTTCACCCGCGCGCTGCTCGCGCGCGAGGACGTGCGCGCCGGCGAGCAGGACACCGGCCTGCTGGAGCGGGTGCTCGCCGAGCTGGCGGTCGCGCCGCCGGAGGACCTCGTGGCGGCGGCGGTGGTCG
>JAOPZG010000632.1 GCA_025964215.1 Conexibacter sp. | reverse complement strand
CCTCCACCGCGCCCGCGCCGGAGCCCTCGCCCGAGCGGATCGTGATCTCGCCGAACGGCTCGTCCTGGCGCCACGTCGCCTCGCCCTGCTTGTAGAGCTCCAGCAGCGCGAACAGCGTCACGCAGACCGTGACGCGGTCGGCGCCGCGCACGGCCTCCTCGAAGGTCGTGCGGCTGCCGGAGCGCAGCAGGCGGCGCAGGTGCGCGAGGCGGTCGGCGACCGAGACGCGCGGGATCGTCAGGTGCCGGATGTCGACGCGCGGCGGCATCGCCAGCAGCCCGCCGATCGCGCGGCCGAGGCGCGCGGGCTTGTAGACGCCCTCGAGGTCGACGACCTCGGTCACGCGCAGGCTCGCGGGCAGCGGCGCGCTGCGGAAGCGCACGCCGTCCTCGCCGTGCAGCTTCTCGATCAGGTGCAGCGCGGCGGAGCGGTAGCGCTTGGCCTCGAGCATCCGCGCGAGCAGCTCCTCGGCGGCGACGTCGGGCTCCCAGTCGAGCAGCTCCTCGTCCTCGCGCGGCAGCATCAGGCGCGACTTCAGCTCCAGCAGCGCGGCGATCAGCACCAGGAACTCGGTGGCGACCTCGAGGTCGAGCTCGCCGCGCGACTCGAGGACGTCGATGTAGGAGAGGACGACGTCGGCCAGGTCCACCTCCAGCAGATCGACCTCCTCGCGGAGGACCAGCGTCAGCAGGAGGTCGAACGGGCCGGTGAAGACCTCGAGGTCGAGCTCGAGCTCGGCGACCAGGGTGCTCATACCGGCAAGACCGTAGCGACCGGCCCCGACGCCCACGGCCGGAAGCCCCGCAACGTGCGGAGATTCAGCCGCGCGAGCCGACCCCGATCGCCTGGCGGACGTCGGCCAGCACGGGCTGCGTGATCGCCCGCGCCTTCTCGGCGCCGGCCGCGAAGATCGCCTCCAGCGCGTCCTCGTCGGCGCGCAGCGCGGTGTAGCGCTCGCGGACGGGCTCGAGCATCGCGTTGACCGCGTCGGCGGTCGCGGCCTTGAGGTCGCCGTAGCCGCGCGCGTCCGCCAGCGAGGCCTCGGCCTCGGCGAACGACGAGCCGCGCGCCGCGGCGAGGATGTCGATGAGGTTCGAGACGCCCGGCTTGGACGGGTCGCGCGCGATCCGCGGCGGGTCGTCGGAGTCGGTCACCGCGCGCTTGAACTTCTTCTCGACCGTCTTGGCGTCGTCCAGGACGAAGACCGTCCCCTCCGGCGAGTCCGCCGTCGTCGACATCTTCGACGTCGGGTTCTGCAGGTCCATGATCCGCGCGCCGACCTCCGGGATCCGCAGCTCCGGCACGACCAGGACCTCGCCGAAGCGCTCGTTGAAGCGCTGCGCGACGTCGCGCATCAGCTCGACGTGCTGGCGCTGGTCGTCGCCGACCGGCACCTCGTGGGCGCGGTAGGCCAGGACGTCGGCGGCCATCAGCACGGGGTAGGTGAAGAGGTCGGCGGAGACGAGGTCGCGCTGCTTGGCGGACTTCTCCTTGAACTGGTGCATCCGGTTGAGGTCGCCGTGCGCCGTGACCGCGCCCATGTACCAAGCGAGCTCGGTGTGCTCGTGCACGTCGCTCTGGCGGATGAAGACGCAGCGCTCGGGATCGAGACCCGCCGCGAGCAGGATCGCCGCCGTGTCGTAGACCCGCTCGCGCATCTCCGCCGGCTGCCACGGCACCGTCATCGCATGGAGGTCCACCACGCAGTAGATGGCGACGTCGCCGGCATCCGCCGCGCGCTGCTGCCCCTCGACGTACTGGAGGATCGCCCCGATGTAGTTGCCCAGGTGCTTCCGACCCGTGGGCTGGATCCCACTGAAGATGCGCATCGAACGGGAGTCTATGAAGCGCCCGGGGCGGGTAGCCGCCTGACATCGTGGATCCCGTCAGCAAGACCCCGACCAAGCCGATCGACTACGCCGCGCTCAGCGCCGGCTACGGCGCGCTGACCGGTGCGTTGCTGGTCGCCGCCAGGGCGAAGGGGTCTGACCCCATCCGGCAGGGGGAGCTGCCGGTGATGGGGCTCGCGACGTTCGCGCTGGCGAAGCTCGTCGCCAAGGAGAAGGTGGACTCGTGGGTCCGGGAGCCGTTCCTGGAGGAGCGGCCGGATGGCGAGCGGCGGCCGAAGGGCAAGCGGCTGCGGTACGCCGTCGGCGAGCTGCTGAGCTGCACGCGGTGCGTGGGCTCGTGGAGCGCGCTCGGCCTGGTCGGCATGCGGCTGCTGCGGCCGAAGGAGGCGCAGGTCGTCCTCCCCGTGCTCGCGCTGGCGGCCGCCAACGACTGGCTGCAGACCGGCTTCACCACGCTCTGCGCGGAGGCCAACGTCGTGCAGCGGCACGTCGCCGCCCAGCCGGCCGAGGCGGGCAACGACATCGCCCGCTTCGACCGGCCGCGGTCCCGCTAGCTACAGCGGCTGCCGGATGACCGGCGTCTTCGCCGCGCGCGCCTCGTCGAGGCGCCGTACCGGCGTCGTGTACGGCGCGTTCTGCGCGATCAGCGGGTCCTTCTCCGCCTCGGTCAGGATCTTCGCGATCGCCTCCGCGAAGCCGTCGAGCGTCTCGCGCGTCTCGGTCTCCGTCGGCTCCACGAGCAGCGCTTCGTCGACCAGCAGCGGGAAGTAGACCGTCGGCGGGTGGTAGCCGTGGTCGAGCAGCCGCTTGGCCAAGTCCAGCGTCTTGATCCCGAGCTCCTTCTTCATGGGCGCGCCCGAGAGCACGAACTCGTGCATGCACCCGTCGCCGAACGCGAGCGGCAGCTTGTCGGCCACCCCGTGCTCGGCGAGCTTCGCCAGCAGGTAGTTGGCGTTCAGCACGGCCGTCTCCGACGCGTCGGTCAGCCCCTCGCCGCCCAGCGAGCAGATGTAGGCGTACGAGCGCACGAAGCACCCGTAGTTGCCCTGGAACCCGCGCAGCCGGCCGATCGACTTCTCGTAGCCGTGGTCGTCGAGGTCAAAGGACCCGTCGTCCTCGCGGACGATCCGCGGGTTCATCAGGTACGGCTTCATCCGCTCGCTCACCGCGATCGGCCCGGAGCCCGGACCGCCGCCGCCGTGCGGCTGCGTGAACGACTTGTGCAGGTTGAAGTGCACGATGTCGAAGCCCATGTCGCCCGGGCGCGCCTTGCCCATGATGGCGTTCAGGTTGGCGCCGTCGTAGTAGAGCGTCGCCCCCACGTCGTGGACGATCTTGGCGATCTCCGTGATGTTGGGGTCGAAGATCCCCAAGGTGTTGGGGTTGGTCAGCATCAGGCAGGCGACCGAGTCATCCGCCTTGGCCCGGAGGTCGTCGAGGTCGACGCCGCCGTCGGGGTTCGTCCCCACCTTGACCACCGTCATGCCGGCCATCGTCACCGTCGCCGGGTTGGTCCCGTGCGCGGTGTCCGGGGTCAGGACCTTGGTCCGGACCTGGCCGCGATCCTCGTGGAACGCCCGCGTCAGCAGGACGCCGGCGAGCTCGCCGTGCGACCCGGCCGACGGCTGCAGCGAGACGTGCGGCAGGCCGCTCACCTCGCCCAGCGCGCGCTCCAGGTTGTACATCAACTCGAGCGCGCCCTGCGAGCGCTCCGGCGCCTGCAACGGGTGCAGGCGCGCGTGCCCGGCCAGCGAGGCGACCCGCTCGTGCAGCCGCGGGTTGTGCTTCATCGTGCACGACCCCAGCGGGTAGAAGCCGGTGTCGAGGTCGAAGTTGCGCTTCGAGAGGTTGTTGTAGTGGCGCACGATCTCGCGCTCGGGCACCTCGGGCAGCTCCGGCGGATCGGTGCGAATCGCGGATTCAGGCAGCAGCTCCGAGATCGGCGTCTCGGGCACGTCGGTGGGCGGCGGCACGAACGCGCGGCGGCCCTCCTGTGAGCGTTCGAAGATCGTGACCGAGTCCGGCTGGCGCGGGATCAGGTCGGTCA
>JAOPZG010000095.1 GCA_025964215.1 Conexibacter sp. | reverse complement strand
GAGCATGCTGGGCGGCAGGGCGTGGGGTGGGGCGTCGAGGGCGGCCATCGCTCACTAGACCTGAGGTCGGGGTGAAAGGTTGCGGCGCTAGCAGCTAAACTTCGCGCTCGCTCCGGCGGGATACCCGAGCGGTCAAAGGGGCCTGGCTGTAAACCAGGTGGCTACGCCTTCGAAGGTTCGAATCCTTCTCCCGCCACTTCGCGCGCCAGGATCGGCGGCGAGAACCGTCCAGTTCCGCTCCGATCCGGTTCGCTTCGGGTTCTCCTGGGAACACGGGTAATCACCCGCAGGTCCAGACAGGGAGCTCTCGTTGCACCATTCGCGTTCGCGCCGCGGCATCATCGCCGCCGCCACGTCCATCGTCCTCGCCCTCGGCGGCGCGTCCGCCGCGCACGCCGCGGCGACCATCACCGTCACCGGCGACGCCGGCACCCCCGTCGCGCTCGCGCAGGGCGCGCCGGTCTCCATCCGCAACATGTCGCCCACCGTCGGCATCGGCTTCCCCTCGAGCGAGGGGCGCTTCTCGGCGACCGTCACGGGCCCGGACGGCGTCGCCGTCGCGACCGCGCTGACGTGCTTCGACAACGACAACTTCACGCGGATCGTCGACTACCGCGGCAACGGCAACTACACGGTGACGATCACCAACTACGCGAAGGCCGACACGTCCTGCAAGACGGCGGCCTCGACCGAGAGCTACGTCTTCGCGGTCAACGCGAGCGTCGCGCTGACGCCGCCGGCCGGCCCGTTCCTGATCCGCGCGCCGAACAGCTACGTCACGAACACGCTGTCGCTGCCCGTCGGGCTGAACCCGGGCGCCAGCACCTACGACGTCCAGTACGCGCAGGGCGCGGTGCTCGCGCCCGACGGCTCGATCAGCGGCCCGTCGGAGTCCGGCTACGTCGACCAGACCAAGGGGACGATCGACCTCAACCTGCGCACGCCCGGCACGTGGACGGTCGTGGCGCGCGCGAAGTCCGGCGTCTACACCTCGCCGTGGAGCCCGCCGGTCACGATCACCGCGATCGTGCCGTTCGACCTCGCCTTCGCGCTCTCGTTCCCGGACTCCCGCGGCCCGAGCTACCTCGTGCGCGGCACGGTCCAGGACAAGACGATCCGCGGCACCGTCTCGCTCGCGCTCGCGCGCGGGACCAAGGGCGGCAAGTACAAGTCGATCGGCAAGACGAAGATCTCGTCGAAGTCGACCTTCAGCAAGCGCTTCACCCAGCACAAGACGGGGACCTACCGGCTCCGCGTCCACTACGCCGGCTCCGCGCTCGCGCCGCCGACCTCGATCGTCAGCAAGATCCGCATCACGCGCCGGCTGACGTTCGGCTAGCGCTTACGTATCGACGACGATCAGGACGACCGACAGCAGGCCCAACGCGATCGACAGGCCGCCGATGATCCCCATCGCGCGGCCGTCGAGCGTGAGCCAGTTGCCGGCGCGGATCGCGCGGTCGACGTCGCGGCCGCGCTGCAGGCCGTAGGCGACGATCAGGACGCCGAGCAGGCCGTAGCCGGCGCCGAGGACCACGAACGGCCAGGCCGCTCCGCCGTCGCGCAGATCCGGCACGACCTTGCCGACGGCGAGGGCGACGGCGGTCGCCGTCAGGCCGGTCCGCAGCCACGCCAGGACCGTGCGCTCGCTGGCGAGCCAGGTGCGCCGCGTCGCGTCGCCGTCCTGGTCGAAGTCGCGCGGCTCGGGGCTCGACGGCGGCTGCTCGATCTCGCGGTCGGCTGTCGGCACCTGCCAAAAGGTACTGGCCTCGTACACGCGACCTGCACGTTCCCTTAAGGAAATGCGGTTAGCATGCCGCCCTTCTCATGACCAGAACCCGTTCCATCGCACTGTCCCTGAGCGTTCTGTCCCTTGCCGCCGGCTCGATCGCCGGTTGCGGCGGCGGCAGCGACGACGGCTTCCGCAAGGACGGCTCCAAGATCGACGGCGATCCGTCGACGACGCTGCCCGCCGCGCTCGCCTCCACCACGTCCTCGGTCAAGACGCGCGCGCCGGGCGAGCCGCTGCCCGTGCAGAAGAACGTCACGGGCGTCAGCACGGACCTCAAGACCAAGCCCACGGCGCCCAAGGCGACCGGCGCGGCGCCGACGGTGCTGCAGGGCTCCGACGTCGTCACGGGCACGGGCGCGGAGGCCAAGACCGGCGACAAGGTGACCGTCCAGTACGTCGGCCAGCTCTTCGCCAACGGCAAGGAGTTCGACACCTCCTGGAAGAAGGGCCGCACGCCGTTCGAGTTCACGATCGGCCAGGGCGCCGTCATCCAGGGCTGGGACCAGGGCATCCCGGGCATGAAGGTCGGCGGCCGCCGCATCCTCGTGATCCCGGCCGACCTCGCCTACGGCGCCGCCGGCTCGCCCCCGACGATCCCGGCCAACGCGCCGCTGATCTTCGTCGTGGACCTCAAGAAGATCGCCAAGGCGTAGCGCGACTGAGCGGTGAGGTCCGCCTCGCGCGCCGGCACTGGCGCGCGAGGCGTCGCGGTGGGACGATGGGTCGCACCGCGATCAAAGGAGTTCCTGTCCCATGGAGTCCTCCACGCCCACCCGGGTCCTCGTCGTCGCCCATCGCACCGCCGCAACGCCGGCGCTGCTCGACGCCGTCCGCGAGCGCGCCGCCCGCGGGCCGTGCACGTTCACGCTGCTGGTGCCCAACGCCGCCCACGGCCTGCACCGGCTCGTCGACGCCGAGGACCAGGACCAGGAGCTCGCGGACGCCGTCCTGGCGCTGGCCCTCCCGCTGCTCGAGCAGGCGGCGGGCGCGCACGTCGAGGGGCTGATCGGCGACCCCGAACCGCTCAACGCCGTTCAGGATGCGGTGAACCTGCGCGGTTTCGACGAGATCATCATCTCGACGCTGCCGGCGCGCGTCTCCCGCTGGCTGCATCTCGACCTGCCGTCGAAGCTCAACGGCCTGGGCCTGCCCGTCACCACGGTGACGGCGACCGAGCGCGCCTCCGCGCCCGCCTAGGCCGGAGGCTTGACTCGTCGCATTACAATCGCCCCTGGCCGCATCAAGGGGGCGGCAGGGAGGCCATGAACAACGGCACGAGGGTCAGGGTCTATGTGGCGGACGACCATCCGGTCTTCCGCGACGGCGTGGTGCTCGCGCTCAAGCGCCGGCCGGAGTTCGAGGTCGTCGGCGAGGCCGAGGACGGCCGCACGGCGCTCGAGGAGATCCGCGTCCTGAAGCCCGACGTCGCCCTGCTCGACGTCAAGATGCCCGGCCTCGACGGGCACGCCGTCCTGCGCGCGGTCCAGCGCGACGACGTGCCGACGGCGGTGGTGCTGCTCTCGGCGACCGTGCTGCCGCCGGAGGCGCGCGAGGGGCTCGCCGCCGGCGCGATGGCCTACCTCTCCAAGGAGGTCAACCGCGACGCGATCTGCGACGCCGTCGCCGCCGCCGCGCGCGGTGACCGCCTGCAGGTCGACGTCCCCGAGCCGGTGCCCGAGCGCCCGCTGCTGAGCCCGCGCGAGCTCGAGGTCCTGCGGCTCACCGCCGGCGGCCAGAGCGCGCCGTCGATCGGCCGCGAGCTGCACCTGAGCCCCGAGACCGTCAAGACGCACCTGAAGAACGTCTACGAGAAGCTCGGCGTCTCCGACCGCGCCGCCGCCGTGGCCGAGGGCATGCGCCGCGGCCTCGTCGAGTAGGCGCGCGCGAGCTCCAAGCTCCCTCGACCGGGGGATGAGGCCGGCGCCGCCGCGCGCCGATCCCATGGCTACGACGGACGAAGCCCTCCGGCATCCCTGTCACCAGTCCCCGTCTGGTGAGCCGGAGATGCGGCTCGTCCCGGAGAAGGCCGAGGCCGGGCGGGCGTGATCCTGCTCTTCACGCCCGCCCGCCCCTCGTTAAGCCAGTTGGCACGCCGACGGGATAAACTCCCTCCCGCCCCGCCCTCCTAGCTCAGTCGGTAGAGCGCTTCCATGGTAAG